>CAZARW010000037.1:0-26601 GCA_964487645.1 uncultured Prolixibacteraceae bacterium | reverse complement strand
ACAACCTCGAGGTTATGCTAATAAAAGGGCAATGCCAAAACACAAATTACTGGTACGATAAAGGAGTAAATAATTCAGAATTGCATGTGCGATGAAATTTGAACAAAATAAAAAAAGATAAGCAACACTTAACAAATGTAGAATAATAATAAATTAACTTGCTTACATCATAAAAACAGCTTTAATTTGCATTAATATATCACACTAAAAAAAATTCAATATGAGTATTAAGAAACAATTTTTAAAAGCAAAACCTGTTTGTAAGGTTACATTTAAAATATCGAAAGAACAAGCATCGGGGGCAAACGAAGCAACAGTAGTTGGTGAGTTTAACAATTGGAATGAAACATCCGATACGATGAAAAAGCTTAAAGACGGATCATTTTCGGCAACGCTAAACTTAGAAAGTGGCCGCAGTTATCAGTTTCGGTATTTATTAGACGGCACAATCTGGATTAACGACAACGAAGCCGATGGCTATCAAAACAGCGGAATTGGAAGCGAAGAAAATGGAATTATTTCGCTCTAAAACTCAGTACATCATCAAAATTTAAAGCATAAAAAAAACAGGAATTGTTTCAAATTCCTGTTTTTTTTGTTTGTTATTAAAACGGATGTATCATTTTCAGAGCATTTACTCATAAATATTTTCAAGCATCAGCATAAAAGCATATTCCAGTGCAATTTCTTTATATTGTTCAAAACGCCCCGAAGCTCCGCCGTGTCCGGCACTCATATTAGTATGCAAAAGCAGCAAATTATCATCGGTTTTGTAATCGCGTAGTTTAGCCACCCATTTTGCAGGTTCCCAATATTGCACTTGAGAATCGAATAATCCGGTAGTAACCAACATGTGTGGATAATTTTGCGCCTTAACCTGATCATAAGGCGAATACGAGAGCATATAATGATATGAATCTTCATCTTTAGGATTTCCCCATTCATCAAACTCGTTGGTTGTAAGCGGAATAGTTTCATCGAGCATAGTCGATACCACATCAACAAAAGGCACGGCGGCCAAAATACCATTAAACCGTTCGGGAGCCATATTGGCCACAGCCCCCATAAGCAAGCCCCCGGCACTACCCCCCATAGCGTATAAGTGATTAGCCGAAGTATAGTTCATGCTGCACAAAGCACTTGCACAATCAATATAATCGGTAAAGGTGTTCATTTTATTAAACATTTTACCATCGTCGTACCAATCGCGCCCCATAGCTTGTCCGCCGCGGATATGCGCTATTGCAAAAACAAACCCCCGATCAAGCAACGACAAACGTGTTGAACTAAAGTACGGATCGGTAGTACTTCCGTACGATCCATAAGCATAAAGCAACATAGGAGCCTGGCCGTTTAACGAAGTAGTTTTATGATATACAAGCGAAACCGGAATTTTTTTCCCATCACGGCTATCAACCATTATGCGTTCGGTAATGTACTGTTTTGGTTCGTGTCCGCCAACAACCTCTTGTTGTTTCATGAGTTTTCGCGAGCGCTCATCCATATTGTAATCAAAAACCGACGAAGGTGTTGTTAGCGATGAATACGAAAACCTCAAAATATTTGTCGAAAACTCAGGATTTATTGATATTCCGGCAACATAAGCAGGTTCGCCAAAATCGAGATAGTGTTCTTGCCCTGTTTTTTGATTAATAATTCGAAAATTTGTTAATGCATTTTTTCGTTCATCAACAACCAAATGATTTTCGAAAACTTCGAAACCATCAATCAATACATCGTTACGGTGCGGAATTACCTCAACCCAGTTTTCTTTATTTGTAGCGTTTTCGGGAGTTTCCATAATTCTGAAATTTTTAGCATTCCAGTTTGTAACAATGTAAAATTTATCGTTAAAGTGATAAATATCGTATTCATGTTCGGCCTCGCGAGGAGTAAAATTCATCAGTTGTGATGTTGGATTATCAGCATCGATTAAATGGTAATCGGTTGATAATGTACTGCCGTTCCATATAACGATATATTTTTTTGATTTCGATTTGTACACACCAATATAATACGCAGGATCAGTTTCGTGATATACCATCACATCGGTTTTATCCAACAGATTACGGCGCCATATTTTGTTCGAGAGGAGCGAAACTTCATCTTTTGAAGTATAAAAAAAGTGTTCATTATCGTTAGCCCAGGCTCCTCCTCCGGTAGTATTTTCGATTTGGTAAGGCAATATTTCACCGGTTTCGAGATTTTTAAAGCGTATTGTATAAATTCTTCGTCCCACGTAATCTTCGGCAAAAGCCAGCATTTTATTATCGGAGCTAATCATTAGTCCCCCGGTCTCGTAATAATCGAGTCCCTCTGCTCTGAGGTTCTCATCAAGAATAATTTCCTCTTTGTTGTCGAGACTTTCTTTTTTACGGCAATTTAATGGATATTCCTGTCCCTCGTTATAGCGAATATAGTACCAGTATCCGTTTTCGAAATACGGCACCGATTCGTCGGTTTGTTTTATGCGGCCAATAATTTCGTTGTATAGCTTTTCCTGCAATCCTTCGGTTGCCTTCATTACAGTATCGGTATAGCTGTTTTCGGCATTAAGATAACTGAATACATTTTGTGTTTGTACATCGGGATTTTCGGCCACTTTTTGCTCATCGCTTAAGCGCATCCAAAAATACGAATCGGTACGGCTGTGACCATGCATGGTTATTACTGTATCAATTTTTTGTGCATCGGGTGGCACAGGTAACTGTGTTGCATCAATTGGAATTTCTTTCATATTGTTATTGCATCCGGTAAATATACTTATCGACAATAAAAAAATTGAGATGATTTTATTTTTCATAATATGGATTTTTTATCTCACACAAAAAACACACATAACAGAAACAGTTTACACAACTGCATTGGATATTACGTATACCTGTTTGCTATTTTGTTTGAAGTATGAATGTTTTTACAAATCAGAATAAATAATTCAAGCCAATGTAAATACCCGATTTTCCATCCTGAGAGTCAACAGCACGTCCGTAATCGGCAGCTATTACAAAATTTTGGTTCATTACTATGCGCAAACCTGCACCATATCCGATATGAAATTTTTCGGTTCCGGGTGCAAAATAATCGTTTGTTTCATCAATTTGATCAATGTGCTTATCGATATCAATCTTTTTCGTAACTCGGCCAAAATCGGTAAAAGCATTTAGCCCTATATAAAAATTGTTGTTAATAAACCGAAACCTTACAGCTTTCCATCGCATTTCAAGATTTCCGTATAAAAAACCATCGCCCACCACGCGGTTTCGATATAAACCACGAATTGACTTAGCTCCACCCAAACCTTCGCTTAAAGCTCCTAATAAAATAGAGGTCATAACCTGAGGTTGATAATAAAAGGGTACGTGGCTATCGCCTATGGTTGTTTGATATGCCAGCCTGTAAGCAAATGCTAAATCATCGGGGATTAAAGTAAAATATTGTCGATGAATTAGTGCAAACTTGGCAAACGAAGCTTCGGACCCGATAATTTTTGAAGTTCCTTCAACAACTGCTTCAGTCCAGATTCCTTTCATTGGATTTGTTTTCACATTTCGGGTATCGAAAACAATACCGGCTTTGAGGGTTGGAATAAATCCGCCATCGGCTTCGTCGGCGTTTATCATTCCCCACTCCTGATATTTTTCGAACAATCCGTTTTGAGGTGGTAACAAGTCACTTTCTTTTCCTTCATTCAACTCATCAATATCAACCGATGAAATCACAAAATTTTGCAAATTGAACCCGCTTACCCAGCGAATTTTGTTTCCAAGGAGTTTTCCCTGTACATCGAGTTTTGCACGAAAAAGTTTTCGGTTATATTTATAAAATGTACGCGAAATATACTGATCATTATTGGCATCGGACTTAAACCAGGAGGTATTTACCACTGATTCGTAACCGTTAAAGCCATAAAAATCGTAAGCCTGATCGGTAAGATAACTTAAATCGAATGTCGTTTGAATACCGGGGATAAGCCTGTCTGAATCGTAGCTAAACCGGTTTATTCCACTCCCTTTTGTAAAGCGCGAAACCTCAAAATACAAGGATTGATTGTAGTTGGGATAACGACTTCCATCGCCGTAATTATACAAGTTAACCAGGGCTCCGTACTGAAAACCCAAATCGGTATCGAATGTAACTGTTGGCAGTGCTCCAAAATTCCATCCGGTTTTTACACTTTCAGTTTTTGCATCGCTTTGCGAAAAAGCGCATACAACTGTTAACATAAAAAGAACAATCAAGGGTATAAGTTTATTCATAGCTGTAAGTTTTATTACAAGTGTTAAAGCTAAAAAAATTAATTGAAATTATTTTTGATTTTTATTTACGAATAATGTATTGTTTGATGTGCATAAACACAATCATGTACAAAAAGTTTCCAAATGGCTTATATTATTCAATTATTCCCATTTTTTTCATTAAAAACGATGCATTCATTGTTGATGTAACCCCTTTTTGCAAAGTATAATCAAAAATCATTTCATCGGTATCAATTTGAATTTCAAAACACAGGTTTTCGACTGTTTCGGGATATTGACTTTCAAGTTCAGTAAGGGCAATATCGTGTGTTGCAATTATCGAATGCGAAGTACTGTTAATAAGGCGTTTAATGAGTTTTTGCGACCCCGATAATTTATCGAGAGAATTGGTTCCTTTCAAAATTTCGTCAAGAATAATCAGCATATTTTTCTCTTCGGCTATTTGATCGAGTATAGCTTTAAGGCGTTTTAACTCGGCAAAAAAGTACGATTCGTCGTTAAACAACGAATCGGTAGTGCGCATATTCGAAAACAGCTCAACCGGTGCAAAACTCATTTTTTGGGCACACACCGGAGCACCACACATTGCTAAAACCGAATTCACTCCAACTGTTCGCAAAAAAGTACTTTTCCCGGCCATGTTTGCTCCTGTAACAATGAGTACTTTTTTATTGCGATCGAAATTGAAATCGTTAACAATTCTTTTGTTTGAATGAATAAGAGGATGTCCCATTTTTTTTGCATCAAACAAAAATGATTCGGACAGGATTTGCGGAAAACAATACTCAAGATGATTGTATGAAAAATTTGCAAAACAGTTTAAGGCATCAACATACGAAAGGGTTTCGGCCCATCGTGTTACATTGTGCTTATTAAGCCTGTACCAGTTAACAATACGGTATGTACAGAGTATATCCCACGCAAACAAAAGATTCAGAAAAATACCAACCAAAAAATTATTACGGCTGTCAAAAGCCGAAACAATACGCTCAAGTTTCTTTATTTCGGTTGATGGATTTTGATTTTGTGTAAACTGCTGATACATCTTTTTACCAGAATCCGATTTCCAGTCAAAATTTTCAATCAAACCAAACATGTACACATATTTTTTTAACAATTGTACATGCTTGCCAAAATCGTTATATGCTGTTTTAATGCTTCGGTTTTCGAATATCCAATAAATAAACTGTGCAGTAATAGCAAAAAACAGTAATGCCGTATTACTTGTGAAAATTGAATATACAAGAGAAAAAATCGCAAACAACGAGATTAATATCACTAAAGGCAAGGCCATTTTTTGCGATTTCAACCGATAATTTTTTTGAGCCCAGTTTTTAAAATAACCGCTTTCGGATTGATGCATAAACATTCTCCCACGGGCTGTAAAATCCTGACGCCACTTAATGCAGGGAGCCAACTCTGCAATAATTTTTTGTCGCTCGACAATACGATTTGAATTAAGCAAGGGATTGCACAACATATTGGCAAACACTTGTTTTCCGCCGTGTGTAACACTCCGATTAATATACTGAAACAGTGATCCCTTACCAAAAATATCTAAATCGTAACTGTAGTTGTGTTTAGGATCGATATACTCATCGCCGCTGTCAAACTGCGAAAATATATTCTCGAGAGCTTCTGATTCGGAAACATTAATTTCAAGCTTGTACCCGATATATTTTTTGGTATCAGAAATTTTCAAATAGTATTTTATTGATATCAAAAAAGCGACCAAGAGAATAAAAGCAGCACCGTATGCTAAACTAGAGTTAACAGGCAATAAAATAAATAATACAATAAAAATTGAGATAAATAAGCCAAGACGCACAAATGACCAAAACAACAATTGACGAGACAATTGTTTTAATTTTGCTGTATACGTTTTTATTAAATCAAGGTAAATATCATTTGGACTGTGCATTGGCAAATTTTCTATAAAATATTTGGTGCAACATAAGCAACAAGAAGCAGTGTAGTAACAGTAAAAACCATTGCTACTAATAATTGCCGTGTAAATTTCATTTTCCATGCCCCTTCGAGCGATATTCGTTTACGCTGCAAGTGAAAATCAAAAATCATAAGGAGCTTATATACTGACCATCCTGTAAAAATTCCGAACAAGGCGCCAACAAGTACATCAAACGGGAAATGCACTCCGAGATAAATACGTGAATACGAAGTAATAAGAGCCCACAAGGTAAAGGTAGCCCATACGCGTTTTCGACGGGTAATATACCCCATAAAAAATGCAAGTGTAAACGAATTGGCTGCGTGCGACGAAAAAAACCCAAATTGTCCGCCTTTTCCCGATGGGATATAAATTTGATCTGCCAAAGCCCCCTGATGCGACGGACGTAACCTCCCGGCCAATTCTTTAGTAAGGCCCGACAACTGATCGCTAATCACGATTGCAAGAGCAATAAAAAGGATAATCCATATTCCTTTAATTTTATAGCGTTGCAGAATTAAAAGCGCAATAAATAAATACAAGGGATACCAAACTTGTTTTTGTGAAAACAAAACAAAAAAGCTATCAAAAAATGGAGAAATATGTCCATTTAAAGCTAAAAACATTTGAGTATCGATATGATTAAACCAATCAAATAAAGCCATACTATTTATTTAACATTTGCCATATACGATCTTTTAAGGGCTGAATATTAAAACCACTAACCGATGAAATAAAAATATGCTGAATGTCATTCAATTCCTTACTAATTTCATTCATCAGTTCCTGATCGAGCATATCGGATTTTGAAATTGCCAGCAAACGTTGTTTATCGAGCAATTCAGGGTTATACTCCGATAACTCATTAACGAGTACATCGTATTCATTCCGGTGATTTTTGCTATCGGCAGGCACCATAAAAAGCAACATCGAATTGCGTTCGATATGTCTTAAAAAACGGAGTCCCAAACCTTTTCCCTGATGTGCTCCCTCGATAATTCCGGGAATATCGGCCATCACAAACGATTGTTTTTCGCGGTGTCCAACAATTCCTAAATTTGGTACGAGTGTAGTAAACGGGTAATCGGCAATTTTAGGTTTTGCAGCCGAAACAACCGACAAAAGTGTTGATTTTCCTGAACTTGGAAATCCCACCAAACCTACATCGGCAAGTACTTTTAGTTCGAGAATACGCCAGCCTTCCTCAAATTCCTCGCCGGGCTGTGCATACCTGGGAGTTTGATTTGTTGATGTTTTAAAATGGCTGTTTCCTAAACCACCACGGCCACCATTCATCACAATAACCTCCTGACCATCCTCAGTAATTTCAAAAAGAAAATCACCGGTATCGGCATCTTTAACAACTGTACCTAAGGGCACATCAAGAATCACATCTTCGCCATCGGCACCCGAGCTGCATTGCCGCCCACCCGATTCGCCATGACCGGCAAAAATGTGTTTTTTGTATTTCAGATGCAATAATGTCCACATTTGCGAATTGCCTCGAAGTATAACATGCCCTCCACGTCCGCCATCGCCACCATCGGGACCGCCTTTTGGAATATATTTCTCGCGACGCATATGTGTTGAACCCGGTCCGCCATTGCCCGATTTACAAAATATTTTTACATAATCAACAAAGTTGCTTTCAGCCATTTTTCTCCAGAATTATTTTTTTTGCAAAGGTAGTAAAACAAAAGCTTATGCAGCAATTTGTTTTGCTTATGTGTACTTATTTTGCAGCGATTAACAAATGCTTTATATATTACTCCTGATCCATTATTTCGGACATAGTATACATTCCATCGCCGGTTATTATTTCAATTAAATTCGATTTATCAACAACTTGAGGTTCGAGATACAAAGTAGGTACATTATGCCGGCCATTAAATGTTTGTCCAAAATCTCGTGTACTTTTTTGTTTTTTCATTACATCAACAGCCAGGCTTATGGCTTCGCGTGCCATACTATTTGTTGATTTATACACTGTCATTGTTTGTTTATCGTTCATAATTGATTGGCATGCTTCAATAATAGCATCCTGTCCGGTTATTACTTTGGGTTATTTTACATTTTTTTGATCAAAAACCTCAAGAACAGCAATAGCTATATTGTCGTTACTTGCAATTACAGCATCAATAGGTTCGGTAGTAAAATCGAGTACACGAGCTAATCGTTCGGCAGCATTTTTCTCGTCCCAATTTTCGGTATACGTACGGTATACAGCATTTATGTCGCCATTTTCAATAAATGGAGCCAAAAAGTTTTCCTGCCCCAGCTTCATCATTTGGGCATTGTTGTCGGTCGATCCTCCATAAAGCAATACATAGTTGCCACGCGGCACTTTTTTATACGCATATTCAACCAACATCGCTCCCAGTTTTTGGTAATCGTACGAAATAAAATAATCGAGTTCCGAATTCATAATAATCCGGTCATAAGCAATTACTTCTAAATTTGATTTGTGAGCTGTACGCACTATACCGGCAGCAGTGTTTTGATTTACTGCAACAACAAGCATCACTCCAACCCCTTCGCGAACAAGCTCCTGTGCCTGTTCAAGTTGCTTTTTTTCATTCCCGTCGGCTACTTTTACTATAAGTTTTACACCGGCATCGCTTGCGTGTTTTTGTAAATATTCAAGATCGGTAAACCAACGTCCTTCCATGTCGTGCAGCAAAAGACCAATTGTGTCGTTACTTTTTGAAGAACATCCATAAAATCCGACAAACAAGATTAGAATTGAAGCATATACAATGCTTCGAAATACTTTGTTCATAATTTGGTATGTTATATTAATACTCGTAATGTGATTAGAATTTGCAAGATATATAAAATGATTTCAATTGATAATAATACAAACGGATAAATATTTGTTGTTACTATTTCAATCGGTTGTATTTAAAGGTTTTCGTTTTTTTTTAATGAACGAAATTAGTATGAATATGTTTCAAAAAGAAAATACCAATTGCATAATAAAAAAACACCTGCAACAAGATAGTTACAGGTGTTTTATTTTATAAAACTGTAAAATATTTATGCTTTAATTTTATGTCCTTTAATGGCATAAAAGAAAATATACAAGTAACAAATTGCGGGAACAATAAAAGCCCAGGTATAACCTGCAGTATCGGCAATTCGACCCATAAGCGGAGGAATAACTGCACCACCGAATATTAACGAATTAATTAAGCCCGAAGCAGGTGCCATCTCTTCGCTGTCGAGGCCACGAACAGCCAATGAGAAAATATTTGGGAACATAATTGAATTAAACAAGCCAATCGACAGAACAGTCCATATGGCAACCTGTCCTGTGGTAAAGGTAGTAATAAGGCCTAATGCAGCAGCAACCAAAGCAAAAATAGCTAAAGTACGCGCAGCCTTACCGCGGCCAATTTGCATGAATAAGAAATTCACAAAAGCACATCCGGCAAACACTAAACCAATGTTCCAGTTCCACTCGGTAACAAATGCGCCTGAAACAATTGCCAAAACAAGAATAATGGCTATGTAACTCCACTTTTTCACTCCGCCTTTCATATCTGAGAACATAATTGAACCAAAGAAACGTCCAACCATTGCACCTCCCCAGTATATTGCGGCATAAGTTGATGCCATTTCGGCATTTAAAAAGCTGCTTGTACGCAAATAATTAACCAACAAACCGGCATTACCAGCCTCGGCTCCTACATAAGTAAAAATTGCAAATGCCCCCAACAATACGTGCGGATATTTCCAAATACTTTTTTTCTCGGTCTTTTTGTTTTCGGTTGATAATGCAGGCAATTTTATCGTAAATAAAATCACTGCAACTACAATTACAAATATGGCCATCACAATAAATGGTAAAGGAATGCGCTCAGCTACATCTAAACCATATTTTACTTTTTCGTCAGCCGTTGCATCAATCGACAAATCGAGGCCTTTAAATATTGCAATACCAATTAACCAGGGAGCAACCATGGTTGCAATTGAATTTAATGCCTGTGTAAGATTTAAGCGACTCGAAGCCGAGCTCTCGGGGCCTAAAGCTGTTACATAAGGATTAGCTGCTACTTGTAAAAACACAACTCCTGTAGCCAAAATAAATGTTGCCACGTAAAAAAGTTCAAGAATTTTGTTTTGAGCTGCCGGCACAAAAGTTATACTTCCAATACCCATCAAAATTAAACCAAGTATTACAGTCCTTTTATAACCAATTCGGTTAATTAATCGCCCTGTTGGAATCGACATAATCGGGTAAGTAATAAAAAATGCCGATGCTAATAACTGTGCCTGAAACTCCGAAAGATCGAAAACTGCCTTTACCGGAGCGGTCATTGTAATGATGAACGTTGTTGCAAAGCCAAAAATAAAAAAGATGGCTCCAAACGTTGACATCCCTACCGTGAAGTTCTTTTTGTTGTCCATTGGTTTTTAAGTTTTATGTTTTATTGAATTAGATAATTGTTTATTATTTTCTATAAAAACAGCCGACAAGATATTAAATTCGATGAAATTAATGCCTGATTTTTTCTAAGTATTTTCTCTTTGCGTACGATTTGTGCAATTATCTGTTGCATTTTTATATCGCCAAAAAACAAATCGTCGCACAAAGCACTTTAAAATAATTACAGACTGAAATCTAAACATACAATACTACACAATCAACTTTACATCTGCCTATTTTTATGGTACAAAAAAAATCTCGAATTAATAAAGAATAAAACGCTTATCAAATATTGAAAAAAAATTAAATTTTACCAATGGCTATCGAAAAATACTAAATTTGTTTTTCGCATACGTTTTGATACGCCAAAATGTAAGAAAATTTATTAATAATCGAATGATTAGCCGATGCTCAAAAAAATACATTTTTTAATTGTTTTTGTTACTATTGCACTCATGTGTAATGCACAGCTCAATACCAGCCATGTAATGCACACAGGCCGGAGCAGGCTGTATTTTGGTAATTATACAGGAGCAATTGAACAGTTTAACATGATTATTCGTGTTCAGCCACATTTGCCCGAACCGTATTTTTACCGAGGCGCTGCAAAACTTAACCTCGACGATTACCGCGGAGCACTTGCCGATTTAAACAAAGCACTCGAAATTAAACCCTTTTACCCCGATGCGCTGCTTTACAGAGGCATGGTATTTTATCACCTTGGCAACTACAAAAAAGCCATGGAAAATTACAGCCTAGCTTTAGAGTACGACAGCGAAAATGCCGACATTTATAACAACCGGGGAATTTGCAAAGCTGCAATGAAAGATCTTGAAGGTGCCATTGATGACTATACAAAATCTATTGCTTTAAAACCACAAAACTACAATGCCTACCTCAACCGAAGTATGGCGTATCAAATACAAAAGGAATGGGACAAGGCCATTGACGATTGCAATCAGCTTATCCGCATAAGGCCTAACTCGCCATTAGGGTATATGAGCCGGGGATTAATTAAAGTTGAAAAAAAAGATTTTGCTGCTGCAATTCGCGATTTCGACATGGCAATTTATCTTGATCCAAACAATGCATATGCATACCAAAACCGTGGCATGGTAAAGCAACAGCTCGAAAGTTACCAGGCAGCAATAATGGATTACAACAAAGCCATTGAATTAAACAACCGTCTGGCCGGTGCATATTTTAATCGGGGTATTGCTAAAGAAATGATCGGATTAAAGGGATACAGCCTCGATTACAAAACAGCCGAAACACTCGATCCACGGTATTCAAAACGTCCGTGGCTTACTCAAGAAGAACAGGAACAAGCACGGCAGCAACAAATACAGGCCTGGTATAATCCGCAAAACAATGATGAGGAAAAAGATGAAAACATTGATTCACAAAAAAATGACTCAATTCCAAAAATTGACCTTGATGAATTGCGCCGACGAAGAATGATTGCTAATCTGGCAATTGAAGATGAGCGAAATATGCCCGGAAACGAAATTGATAACGATGACAAACCAATACAAGACAGAATTATTCAGATTGATTTGGAACCTCTTTTTATTTTAGCACCCATAACCGAAAAACTTTCTGAAAACGAAAAATTCGGATACTTTAATCTTACTGTCGAAAACCTTAATGCACGCTACAATTATCAGCCATATCTGACTATCGACAATAACTTAGCGCAAAACTCAAATGCGAACAATTATTATAAAAACCAAATTTTAATTTTTGATCAACTCATTGAGCAAAACAACACCATCAGCAACAATTATTTATACCGGGGTGTGTTTAAAATGCTTAATAAAAACTATAACGAAGCAATTGACGATTTTGACACAGCAATAAAACTCGACGAACACAACACATTGGCTTATTTTATGCGAGCCAATACAAAAGCCATAATGATTGATGCTATTCAAAATACAACAATCTCAAATAGTGCTGAAATAAGCGAAAGCAATCAAATTCTCTCCGAAGAATCCTATGCAAATGCTCCCGAAAACGAAGCAATTAGTGATATTTTTACTGATTATTCGGTGGTGTTGTATATGAATCCAAATTTTGCATATGCATATTTCAACCGGGGAAATATATATTGCCGCAACCAAAAATACTACGAAGCACTTAATGAATACAACAGAGCTATCGACTCGGAACCCGAATTTGCCGAAGCATACTTTAATCGTGGATTGGTAAAAATTCTTTTAAGTGATATTGACGGCGCAGCCCGTGATTTAAGTAAAGCCGGCGAATTAGGCATTGCCGACAGCTACAATATTATTAAGCGCTATTGCAACCAGTAAATGCATGACGAAAAAAAAATGTCGGTAAAAAACAATTAAAATGCAGCCGAAATCTTTAGGTTAAAAGTAATACCGGTTAATTTATTAGGTACCGGATAATAATTATTGTACACATCGGCAACAAAAAAATAGGACGATACATTTTCAATATCGAGTAAATTAAACACCTCAATACTAAGATCGAGATCTTGAAAATTATTGAAAAAATCAACTTTTGTAAGATTGCGGCCGTTGCTTACAACTGCACGCGTAAAACCAATATCAACCCTTTTGTAGCTACGCATTTGTGCCGTTTGCAAGTATCGCTCGCTACGAGGCATACCAAATGGAGCACCGGTAATAAAATGCCCTGTCATGTGCATCTGATAGTGAGGCAATCCGGGCAAATAATCCTGAAAAAACATACTAAATTTGAAACGCTGATCGGTAGGGCGCCGAATAAACCCATGGCCATCGCCCCGAATATCCTCCTCGGTTTTCATTAACGACAAACTAATCCACGACTGGGTTCCGCTTACAAATTCACCATTTACTTTTAAGTCGGCACCTAAAGCATATCCATCCGAAATTTGATTCGATAAGTAACGAATACGTACGTTTTCGATTTGATATGGAATAAGGTTTTTCATCGACTTGTAATATGTTTCGAAAGTAAGCCTGAACGGCCTGTTCCAACTTATAAACGAATAATCGACTCCAGCAACCATATTGAGCGATTGTGGTGTTTGGATATTGTAATTAATATTTCCGTTAAGATCTTTTATTTCGCGATAAAACGGAGGCTGATGATACATTCCTGCCGAAGCCCGTAAAAGAATATCGTGATTAAACCCTGTGGCCAGTGCTGTCGAAATACGCGGACTTATCGACAAATTGCCGGTAAATGTCCAGTAATGTGCCCGGGCACCTCCGGTAATCATTACATCGCCAAAACCCACCGGAAACGAAAACGAATTTTGAACAAATGCAGTATAACGCATTTCGTTGTGTGTATACTCAGGAGTACGTGAAGCATAATAAAGATTTACATTTTGTGGCGAATAGGGTATCGAATATCCTGCCGAGTCGCGATATTCCCATTCGCTCATTCTGTCGTTTACCTGTTCTCGTTTAGCATCAATGCCCCACTGCACAAAATTGTTCGATGTTTTAACAGCACCTCTGTGAACCAAGCTCACAACACTTGCTTCGAGATAGTTACGGCCATGCTCGTGGTAATATCCTAAACCAACATTGGTTGATGTATCCTCTTGCTCTTCGCTTCCAATATTTTGTACTTCGTTTAAAAAATAGTAACCAATAATATCGTATGTTTCCTGCTCCGAAGTTGTATAGCCCGAAGCAATAAATTTGAGGTATGCATTTTTTACCGGTTTATATTCAAAACTCAAGGCTCCGGTAAGTGTCTGAAAGCGATCAACCTCTTGCCCTTCGTACGAAACACTAAGGCTTCGTTGATCGTTCCACACCCCCGATTGTGTACGGCGGCTTTTTGGAACAAACTCGTACTTATTAAGCGAAACTGTACCCAAAAATGCTACTGAAAATTTTGGATTAATTGTATAGGTTAAGTATCCCTGATAATCGACAAACGCAGGATTATATGCACCTTTCTCATCGAGCGACCCCAACAAATACTTAAATGTTTTATAACGAAGCCCCATGTTGTATGTAAATTTTTGGTTTTTCGATATATTTTCGATCTGGGCGTTTGCCCCCAGCAATCCAGCCGAAACTTTCGCCGAAAATTCAAGAGGACGATTATATTTTATATCAAGTACCGACGACATTTTATCGCCGTACTTAGCATCAAATCCACCGGCCGAAAACTCTATCGAAGAAACCATGTCGGTATTCACAAAACTTAATCCCTCTTGTTGCCCGGCTCTAATCAGATAAGGCCTGTACACTTCAATATCGTTTACATATACCAGATTTTCGTCGTAGCTTCCACCCCGCACCGAATACTGATTGCTTAATTCGTTACCCGAAGTAACTCCCGGCATTGTTTTAATAAGCCCCTCAACACTTGCCGAACCTATAGCCGGAACTTTACCCATTACCTTGGGATCAATCCTGACAATATTCCCCGAATTTTGTTCTTTTTGGGTAATAACTACTTCATCGAGTTGTTGCGAATAGGCTTCGAGAATAATATTTTGCTCGTATAATTTATCCGGTTCAAGATTAAACGCAATTTTTTGAAGTTTGTAGCCCAACGCCGAAAAACCAACTACAATTTCGCGTTGCGAAGGTATACGCAGCAAATATTCGCCTTTTTTATTTGTAGTAGTACCAATAGGATAATCGAACAAAGCAACATTAACCAACTCAAGAGGTTTTCCCCCGGTATCGGTTACCACTCCAACCAATGTAGCATTGCTGTACTGCGAATATGCAGAATTAAACAAAACCAAAAGGGAAAACAGACAAAATATTGAAATAAATCGATTCATGGCTTGCAAAAATAATATTTCAAATTTTATTAACGTGATTTAATAACATGAATTGTATTTTTGTAATTTATATTTGTGTCCTTAAAAAAAACTATGCTTGAAAACTTTATATTAAAGGGGCTGCTCATTGGCTTGCTGGTTTCGCTGCCAATTGGACCAATGGGCATATTGGTAATACAACGAACCGTTAACCGCGATTTCCGATCGGGGTTTTATACCGGTATTGGTATTGCTTTAACCGACTCGTTGTATGCATTAATTGCCGGTTTTAGCGTATCGTACATTATCAGTTTTTTACGAACAAATCAAACAATAATCCAAATTGTTGGCGCAATTGCTCTGTTTTGTCTGGGGCTTTATATTTTTACATCGCATCCGCTAAAAGCCATTAAAAAATATCGAAAAAGCAATAAAAACCCTGTACAATGTCTTTTTTCATCAATGCTTATAACCTTATCGAACCCCATACCAATACTGGCTTATATCATTGTATTTACAGGAGCAAAAATATTTTTTGATATCGATCATCCAACATCCCCCATTTTGTTTATCATATCGTTTATAATTGGAGCAAGCAGTTGGTGGTTTTTATTAACCTTTACTATTAACAAATTCAGGCATCACTTTAACTTATTGCGTTTGTGGTGGTTCAATAAAATATCGGGAGGGCTAATAATGTCAATTGTAATTATAAGTACAATACTCATGCTGATTTACGGAAATCCGGGTTTTTAAATCCTCAAAATGGATGTTTCAAGCCCTAAAAAAAACAGTTATCTTTGTACATAACAAAAACCGACACATACAATGGCAAATTTTTTTCACACACCTAAACCACGATCGTACAATTATGAACCCCGATTTTGGAATCCTGAAAAAGAAAAGCGTGAAGCTCGTGAACGCAGGATAAAAGCCGAGTTGAATGTGACCGAAAACGGAGAATACAAACCATATATCGAAAAAGGAGAGTTTAAAAAAGGGCTAACGCGTGGCAAATGGACAGCTAGCAGGCAAAAACGCAGATCGAATACTCGTTTGCTGATTTTAATTGGTTTATTAGCAGTTTTAGTATTCTTCATTTTGAAATAGGGAGGTTTTGTGGCAGATATTATTCGACTATTATCAGATTCGGTAGCAAACCAAATTGCTGCAGGAGAAGTAATACAAAGGCCTGCATCGGTGATAAAAGAATTGGTTGAAAATGCTATTGATGCCCAATCAACAAAAATTATTATCAATATAAAAGATGCCGGACGTACCTTAATACAGGTAAGCGATAACGGCAAGGGCATGTCGCCAACCGATGCACGCATGGCTTTTGAACGGCATGCAACATCAAAAATTCATAAAGCCGACGATTTATTCTCAATTAAAACAATGGGATTCAGAGGCGAAGCTCTTGCCTCAATTGCGTCGGTTGCCGATGTTGAATTGAAAACATGTTTACATACCGATCAGTTAGGTACGTTTATTCATATTGCAGGATCGGAAATTTTGGCCTGCGACACAATTGCCACTTCGGCAGGCACTTCGTTTATTGTTAAAAATTTGTTTTATAATGTACCGGCACGTCGAAAATTTTTAAAAACAAATTCAACTGAATTTAAACACATATTAAACGAAATACAACGAGTTGCCTTAGCAAATCCGCACATTGCCTTTGTTGTATACAATAACGATTCGATTGTGTACGATTTGCCACAAACAAATTTCAGAAAACGCATTGTTAGTATATTTGGCGGAAACATAAATCAAAGTCTGGTTCCGATTCAGAACGAAACCAGCCTGGCAAAAATTAACGGATTTATTGGACAACCTAAATTTGCCCGAAAAACTTTTGGCGAACAGTTCTTTTTCGTTAACGGACGGTATATGCGCCATCCGTTTTTTCATAAAGCAATAATTCAGGCATACGATAAAATTTTACCGCACGATATGATTCCGTCGTACTTTATAAATTTTGAAGTTGATCCTCAATCCATCGATATAAACATACACCCTACAAAAACCGAGATAAAATTTGAAAACGAAAGCAGCATGTGGCAATTACTAAATGCTGCAACCCGCGAAGGGCTTGGTAAATTTAATGTTGCACCAAGCATCGACTTTGACCAGCAAGGCAGTATTGATATTCCAATTGCTCCTAAATCGTTTGAGGGGCTGAAAGCTCCATCAATTAGTGTTGATCCGAACTATAATCCATTCGATCAAAAACAAAAGTATACACAAAACCAACAATATCAACCCGAATACACCGATTTGCTTTATGGCAACACAGCTCACAATTTCGATATGCAAAACGACGAAATTGTTATACAATCGGGCATAACAAACTCAAACAATGATATTCCCGCTGAACAAGGTCGTAATTTTTTATTGCTTAAAAATAAATATATACTTACACCGGTAAAATCAGGGCTTATGGTAATTGATCAACACCGTGCACATCAGCGCATATTGTACGAACAATTTATGATTACACTTACCAACGAAGATAAAGTGTGCCAGCAGCTGCTTTTTCCGCAAAGTATCGAACTCAATAAATCCGACTCGGTAATTATGAATACAATTTTGCCCGAGCTCAACATCATTGGATTCGATATTCATGAATTTGGCCCCGACACATATATAATTAACGGAATACCGGCATTTATCGACGACTCGGACGCTACACAAATTATTGAAAAAATACTTGAAGATTTCAAAACAGGAGTGCCCGATTTAAAAGAACAAGCTCGCGAAAAACTCGCTATTGGCCTTGCTAAAGCTTCGGCAATTAGATACGGACACCAACTTAAACCCGACGAAGCAGGTGCTTTAATCGATAATCTTTTTGCATGCCAAACTCCAAATTATTCTCCCACCGGAAAACCAATTATCGAAATAATTCAGATTGACGAAATTGAAAAAAAGATGCGATAATTTGCCAACATGACAGACTTAGTGTAAAGAATGACATAAAAAACAAACTGGCTTAAATGTTGCTCTACAAATAAAAAAAAACAGAAAAAAATGCATCAATACCGATCACCATTTTCAAGTATACCGCCGGTTACTAAAAATTTAATCATCATTAATGTAATTATGCTTTTGGCCACAATGGTGCTTGCTCAAAGCAAAATTGATTTAACAATGATGCTCGGGTTATTTTATCCCGGATCACAATATTTCAATATTTTTCAGCCTGTTACACACATGTTTATGCATGGCAGCATTGGCCACTTATTTTTTAATATGTTTGCCTTGTACATGTTTGGACGTGTTCTTGAAAGCGTTTGGGGGCCAAAGCGTTTTTTGATATTTTATTTTGTAACCGGCCTTGGTGCTGCAGCCCTGCACACCTTGGTTAATTATATCGAAATACACCCAATGATGAACGCTGTTGAAGCATTTGCAAATACACCCACACCCGAAATATTTGCCGATTTTGTAAACAAATATCAAAACACAATCAGCAACATGGGGTTTAACCTTGCAAAGGTGATGGAATTTACAGCAAAGTGGTTCGATATGCCCGACTCAACTGCTCTGAAAAACGAAGCCATTGGATTTTCGAACATGCTAGTGCAACGCCGTATGAATATACCTACAGTTGGTGCATCGGGAGCTGTATTTGGTGTACTTTTAGGCTTTGGTATGCTTTTTCCTAACACCCAATTGATGCTCATGTTTTTACCTATTCCGATTAAAGCAAAATATTTTGTTATTGGTTACGGAGCAATCGAACTGTTTCTTGGTTTGTCGAACCAAGGGAGCAATATTGCGCACTTTGCACACCTTGGAGGAATGATATTTGGTTTTATTTTGATAAAATACTGGAATAAAAACAGTAAACAATTTTTTTAATTATGGATGTGTGGAGCGACATTAAAGCAACATTTAAAAACGGATCGGTAACAACACGCTTGATATACCTCAACCTTGGAGTATTTATACTTTTACGTATATCGATGGCCATTTTTTCTCTTTTTAACATCAGTGTTCCACTATTAAACTGGCTGGCACTACCCTCCGACATACAAAGTCTGTTGTTAAAACCATGGACTCTGATCAGCTACATGTTTTTACACTACAATTTTATTCATATTTTGTTTAATATGTTGTGGCTGTACTGGTTTGGAAAAATTTTTCTAAATTATTTTGACGAGAAAAAAATGCTGGGCTTATATTTTATTGGTGGCATAGCGGGTGGTTTGCTATACATTGCAGCATACAATATTTTCCCGGCTTTCGAAAACATTGCAGCATCGGGGATTTTACTGGGTGCATCGGCATCAATTTTGGCAATAGTTATTGCAGTAGCAACTTATGCTCCCAACCTGGCCTTGCATTTGTTCCCGATAAGTGCCTTTACCGGGCCAATTAAACTGAAATGGATTGCTTTGGTTTCGGTTATATCGTATATCATAGGAATAAACAGTACAAATGCCGGTGGAAATATTGCACATCTTGGAGGTGCACTTTGGGGATACTTGTACATGGCCCAATTAAAAAACGGCAAAGATATTAGTGCAAAATTTAATGAGTGGCTATACAGCTTAAAAAACATTGTTCAATCGGTTTTTACAAAAAAGAGCAAAATTCATGTTTCGTACAAGCGAAACGACACACAACACATGACCGACAGACAATACAATAAAAAGAAAAAAGAAGAGCAGGAACACATCAACTATATTCTCGATAAAATTGCCCGCTCGGGTTACGACAGCCTAACAAAAAAGGAAAAAGAAGCGCTCTTTACAATGGGTAACAACAAAGGCAAGCCCAATTAGCACATATTCTCGAACAACACAAAGCATTATTGAAATTTACTTCTGATTATTAATTATTTTTTCGACCTCAGCAAGTTTTTCGCTTGCAACAGGGTCGTTTGCTTTCACACTTAAAGCTCTGCGATAAAAGAAACGAGCTACCGAATAATTTTTAGCTTCCATTGCCTCACCCGCCCTGTTCATGGCGTCGGAGTATTCACGGTTAAGAGTTCTCGACGCAGTGCTTTCGGCCATACGCAAGGTAACCTGTATGCGCTCGGCAACATAATCGTCGTTAGGTTTTATTTCACGAGCCTTAAGGTAGTAAAACCGTGCCACCCCAAAATCACCGGTAGCAAAGGCTTCATCGGCGCGTTCTACCATTTCTGCAAATTTTGCCTCATCAACATCTGAGCCCATAATTTGCTTTTCAACATGGTTGAGTTTTTCGGTAGCAGGTTTATCGTTAGGCTTTAAGGCTAATGCACGGCGGAAATAAAACCTCGAAAGCCCCCACTCTTTTGTATCCATAAACGATTCGGCTAAACTCATAGCCTCGGCATACGCTTGTTCGCGCAGCTCGGCACTCACGTTTTGTAAATCCGAAAAATTGATTTGGTCGAGAGCCGACGCGGAACTTTGTTCTTGCTGATTTTCAGCAAGAAGAGCATCAATTTTTAATATTTGTAAACGAGGATAATCCTGCCCGGGTATAATTTGCAAAGCTTGCTGATAAAGTGAACGGGCCGATTGATAAGATTTTTGGTTAAATGCCTGATCGGCTCTGGCAATTGCCCGATCGTAATCGGTTTTTTGCTGACTTGCCTTGGCTTGCTCATTAGCTTCCCGCGACAGGATTCCTCGTATTTTAGTTATTTGTTGATTTGGATATTTTTCGGCAGGCAGTACCGTCAATGCTTCCTGATATTTTTCAATAGCTTGTTGATATTGCTGCATCTCGAACATTTGATCTGCTTGGGCAATAATCTTATCATAATGTGCTCGTTTTTGCTCATATGATTCACCCTGAGACAATATTTGGTCAATTTCGTCGATTTTGCTTTGCGCATAGCGTTCGTCGGGTATTAAACTGTGCGCGTTGACATATAATGGCCGTGCTTCCTTGTATTTCCGATCGTACATTAAGGCATCGGCATTTCGAATGAGTTGGTTATACTTTTCACCTTCGAGTTGAAGTTTTGCCAGAATGCGTTTTATTAAACGAATTTGATTTTGCGGATACAACTCGTAGTTTTTTATTGAAATAGCCAGTTCATAATTCTCAACTGCATCGCGGTAATGCCTCATATTAAAGTTTCGGTCGGCTTCTTCAATAGCAGCATCGTATGCTTTATTGCGGGCGTCCTGCAAACGCTTTCGTTCTTCTTCTCTTCGTTTTTCGGCAAGTTTTTGCGCTATATCGTCGTCGTGCATCAGCTCGTCAATTTTTTGTACCATAAGCAAAGCATAACTGCTCTCGTTTATTTGAGGTACTGCCTGCGAATAAAACTCACGAGCTGTGGCCAGTTGCTCCTCACGCAATGCCGAGTCGCCTTTTTCGATTAACTCGTTGTACCGTTTGGTACGAGCAGCATACACTATATTAAAGTGTTCATTTTCGGTCCTGGCCAATTCCTCGTTACGCTTTACTTCATCAACTGCCTTATTGTATCGTTGTTCAATTTCATCATTGCCAGGTTCAATACGCATCGCAATTTCAAAAGCAACTTTAGCTTCTGAATATTCGCGCTCTTTTACTTTTATATCGCCGTAATTGATGTATTTCAACAAATTCGATCTATCGGGATATCCCAGGGTTTCGGTCAGTTGCTGACTAATAAGTAACTGATACATTTGATTAACTTTTTGGCGTGGAGTTTCTCTGTCGGGAAAAATCATTAATGCATCGCGATAAGTATGCATTGCTTTTTCGTAATTGTTTTCAGCGGCATACCTGTCGGCCATACTCATAAGCGATTTGTATTTATCGGATTTTGCCTTGAGTGTTTCGCGTTCGTAACGCCGGCTTTGTTCGTTCACAGTACTAATAATTGCAGGTATTTCGTCTTTCAACGATTTAGATTCGCGCACAATATCGGCATCAAAATTATCAATTTGCGGATTATACGAAATGCGTGGAATATCTTGATTCATTTGACTTACACCCGGAACTTTTTTGTATAAAAGCACAGCAATTTTGTATGGAGGAAAAGAACAATCGCCATCACAAACATCGGGCGGAATATGGGTATCAATTTCAATTGTTTTTGAGTAGTAAGCCTCTTTAGTGAAAACAAAACTGTAGGTATTGTCAAGTTCGAGCTGTACTCTGAAACTTCCGGTACGATTTACCGAAATATTGTTTAGCAATGCCCCGTTTCGCAAAATCTGAATAGAAGTACCCTCTACCAAACCCTGCTCTACCTTAATGCTTCCTGTTACATGCAAATACCCACGTTTGTTTTGTGCGCTTGCAATCAAAAGAAGCATTATGCCTATTAAAATGCTAACAATTCTTCGGAACATATACATTTAACCAGTTCACTTATCTTTATAAATTTAGGATTATCGTGAACAAAACGCAACTTAAAATTGAAAAGTTGCCAAAAATTTCAATATTATTTTTTTGCACCAATCCCTAATTCACGAATATTTTGTTTATTCGTATTCCAATTATCAATAAAACACAGTGAACTAAAGCAAAATCGATGACAAAAAAACCATCTTTATTTGAATCACTTTTACCAATTGTGCTTCTCATAGCATTGCTTACAACCAATGTTTTTGTTTTTGATGATGTGCTTGATGGCCCCAATCAAATAGCTCTTTTACTTGCAGCAGCAGCTGGTTCTCTTATTGCCTGGAATTTAGGTTTTAAGTGGCAAAGCATTAATCAACGCATTGTAAAAACAATTGGAGCTGCCATGCCTTCGATATTGATATTGTTATTAATCGGATCGTTAGCCGGAACATGGCTTTTGAGTGGCACCATTCCAACTATGGTTTTTTACGGCCTTGATATTATTCATCCCAAAATATTTTTATTTACTGCTGTTGTTGTTAGTGCAATTGTATCGGTAGTTACAGGCAGTTCGTGGTCGACCATAGCAACGGTTGGTGTTGCATTACTGGGCATTGGAAAAACCATGGGTTTTGATGCGCCCATTGTTGCCGGAGCTATTATTTCGGGAGCATATTTTGGCGATAAAATTTCACCTCTGTCCGATACCACAAACCTGGCTCCGGCAATGGCCGGCACCGATCTTTTTACCCATATCAAATACATGTTTTATACAACAATACCATCGATTATACTCACACTTATTGCATTTTTAATTATAGGTTTCTTTTACAATTACGAAGCAAAAGCGGTAGATGTTTACACCGTAAAACAAGTAATTGGCTCTACATTTAACATAAGCCCCTGGCTAATGCTTGTGCCTGTCGGGCTATTTACAATTATTGTATTAAAAGTACCGCCAATGCCCGCACTTCTTGCAGGAACACTGCTGGGCGGTATTTTTGCAATTATTTTTCAGCCCGAAATAATTTATCAAGTGGGTGGTATGCAAAACGGTTATTTACACGCTTCTTATGTAGGAGTAATGCAGGCTATATTTGGCGATATTAATCTAAATACAAGCAACACCGAAGTAAACGACTTGCTGAGTACCAGCGGAATGAAAGGAATGCTGAATACTATATGGTTAATTATTACTGCAATGATATTTGGCGGTGTAATGGAAGCAGGTGGCCTGCTCGAACGAATAACCCGCCCCATTGTTGAACGGGCAAAATCAACCGGATCGCTGGTTGCTTCAACTGTTATTACATGCATTTTTTTCAATACCACTGCTTCCGATCAGTACATTTCGATTGTGGTACCGGGCCGAATGTTTAAAAACACATATGCCAAAAAAGGTTTAAAACCGGAATTATTAAGCCGCACACTCGAAGACTCAGGAACAATGACTTCGGTATTGGTACCATGGAATACCTGCGGAGCAACACAAGCAAAAGTATTAGGCGTTGCAACCGGCGAATACTTTCCTTTTGCATTTTTTAATATTATCAGTCCTTTAATGTCGATATTTTTTGCTTATATGAATATAAAAATCCGTCGCACAACGAAATCCGATTAAGAAATTTATAACGACATCGACAAAAAAAAGCCACAAAGAATAAACTTTGCGGCTTTTTTTTTCAAGAGTATTTTATAATTAAGCTTTTTCCAATTTTAAAGTTTCCGATACACGATCGCACACTTCGCTGGGTCCAAAATACTGGATTGGCCCGGGATATACAAACGAAGTTTTTTCTGCCCACTCCTCGCGTTTCGAGGCAAAATAACTAAACGGCTTTCCATCAAGCTCAACCAACGCCTTTTGGATTACCGGTTTCATGTGGCCATGACGACGTTCCATATTCATCATCATAGTAATTGGTACACCACCTGCAATCCAATCGTTAGCCGGAGCTGTTGTATTTCGGATTGACGACATATAACCGGTTTTGCCGTTACCAATAAGAGCCGAAGCATTATATCCTAATGAATAACAATAGTCGGCATCAAAGTTTGATGGTGCTGCACAACGTCCTTCGTAACCAAAGAAGTGGTTTTGCGAACCAAATTTGCCATCAAATTTATTTTCGAGTTTACGCTCTGACAATTCAAGCTCAACCATTTCGATAAGGAGCTTTTCGGTATCAATTTTCGAAACCTGTACGTTTCCGTGAGGATCGCGGTCGAGAGTAAGTTGATTTGCAATACCCTCGGGTAACGAACGAAATACAACCGACGATACCGATGAGAGTTTTTCGGCTACCCAATCAACACGGTGCGATTTTTTAACATGCGAAAATGCCTGAGCAGTTGCGGTACCTTCGGCCAACAATTCGTTAAGTTCGTTTATCAAGGTTTTCATTTCGGGAATAAACTCTATAAGCCCCTCGGGGATAAGAGCCACACCAAAATTTTCACCGTTTTCGGCACGTTTTACAATAACATCGGCAATACCATCAACTATTTCGGCAAGGGTTTGTTCTTTTTTAGCAACCTCTTCAGAAATTAAACAAATGTTTGGTTGAGTTTGCAAAGCACATTCGAGTGCAATATGCGATGCCGAACGTCCCATTAATTTTATAAAATGCCAGTATTTTTTTGCTGAGTTTGAATCGCGCATAATGTTGCCAATAAGCTCAGAATATACTTTACAAGCAGTATCGAATCCAAACGATGTTTCAATCATTTCGTTTTTCAGGTCACCATCGATTGTTTTAGGGCATCCGATTACCTGTACCCCTGAATTAATTTTTTTATAATATTCGGCCAAAACACATGCATTGGTATTCGAGTCGTCGCCACCAATTACCACAACGGCATTAATGTTTAGCTTTTTGCAATTTTCGAGTCCAAGGTCAAATTGACTTTCTTCCTCGAGTTTTGTCCTACCCGACCCAACAATATCGAAACCTCCGGTATTACGGTATTCATCAATAAAATCGGCTGTTAGTTCAACCACATCATTTTTAATAAAACCATCGGGGCCTCCTTTAAAACCATAAAGTTTATTGTTAGGATTTAACGCTTTTAACCCATCAAACAAACCCGAAATAACATTGTGCCCTCCGGGAGCTTGTCCGCCCGATAAAATAACACCTACGTTTAATTCTCCGCTTTGTGTTTTTTCATTACTCGATTCGAAAGTGATTAAAGGCAAACCGTATGTGTTGGGAAACAATTCTTTAATTGCATCCTGATCGGCAACCGATTTGGTGGCTTTCCCTTCAACTACTTTTACATTTCCTTTTAATGCTTTTGGAAGCTTAGGCTGATATTTTGCCCGCTCTTTTTGTAATGCGCTAATAGCCATTGTTTTATTGTTTTATATTTAATTTGATTAACGAAAATTCTGTTAAAAATTATGGTATTGATTTGAAATACCTATAATACCCTCGTCCAAATTAACTATATATATTTGATAATCAGAAATAATGATTTTATTTTTAAAAGCAATAAAAATAAGATTTAAACATTTGTTAGCATTCGAACTTCAAAACATGTTATAAAGCATTATTACAATTGAAAATAAACCTTTTGTCACTAGTGGGCGATTTAAATTAATAAACGTTCTTTGAAATTATTTGTTAGTCGTACTTATATCGATTTTTGACAGCGTGACGATTTGAATTGAATTTTGGGTATTTTGCATGTAAACAAGCAATTATCCATGAACCAAGGCAAATATATCTTCGCTCAACTTACAGATTTTTTACCTAGGCGTGTTTTTGACAGAATCGTTGAAAAGCACAAAGGGAATAAGCATGTAAGAACTTTCACCTGTTGGAACCAAATGCTCTGCATGGTATTTGGACAGCTTACATCAAGAGACAGTATGAGAGACTTACTTCTCAGTCTCGAGGCTCATAAATCCAAGTATTAT
>CAZARW010000036.1:0-27554 GCA_964487645.1 uncultured Prolixibacteraceae bacterium | reverse complement strand
ACCAATGCCGATATTAATCTGCTTATGAAAGAATTGATAGATAGTCATACTATTGGATAAATCAGGAAAAATTATGAATAACATATTTGTATATTGCGAATTAGAAGACGGAGTAATTGCAAACGTAAGCTTTGAATTACTAACCAAAGGACACTCACTTGCTAAACAACTGGGTTGCAAACTCGAAGCTGTAGTTATTGGCCACAAACTCGATGGAATTGAAAAGCAACTTTTCCCTTACGGTGTCGATGTAGTACATGTAGCCGACGATAAGCGCCTTGCTCCATACACTACCCTGCCTCACACTTCAATTATTGTAAATCTGTTTAAAGCCGAAAAGCCACAAATTGCCCTGATGGGAGCAACGCCCATTGGCCGCGATCTTGGACCCCGCGTTTCGTCGGCACTTTTCAGTGGCTTAACTGCCGACTGTACCAGCCTCGAAATTGGCGAACACGAAGACAAAAAAGCTGGCAAAACATACAAAAATCTTTTGTATCAAATTCGCCCTGCTTTTGGAGGTAATATTATTGCAACAATTATTAACCCCGAGTGTCGCCCACAAATGGCTACTGTTCGCGAAGGTGTAATGAAAAGCCAAATATTTTCAGAAGACCACAAAGGTGTTGTGAAAAAAATTGATGTGAATGCAATGGTTAACGATACCGATTTTGTAATTGATATTATTGAACGACACATCGAAAAGAAAAAAGTAAACCTGGGAGCTGCTCCAATTATTGTTGCCGGAGGTTACGGTGTTGGCAGCAAAGAAAACTTTAACCTTTTACACCAACTTGCCGAAGTACTGGGTGGCGAAGTAGCCGCTTCGCGCGCTGCTGTTGATGCTGGTTATGCCGAACACGAACGACAAGTTGGACAAACCGGTGTAACTGTAAGACCAAAACTCTACATTGCATGTGGTATTTCAGGGCAAATTCAACACCGTGCAGGCATGGAAGATTCGGCACAAATTATTTCAATTAATACCGACTCCGATGCTCCTATTAACTCAATTGCCGACTATGTAATTCATGGCGATGCATTGGATGTAATTCCAAAAATGATTAAATACTATAAAGAAAACAGCAAATAAAATCAACATTGCAAAAATGCTGCTTTTTATAACTTAACAAACCTACACCTTTTGGGTTTTTTAATGTTTCAGATAAAAAATACAAAAGGATAAAACAAAAGAATTATGGCAAATTTTTATACCGACAATAAAGCCCTGAAATTTCATCTCGAACATCCTTTGATGAAAAAAATTGTGGCTCTCAAAGAAGAAGATTATTCTCAAAAAGAAACTTTCGACTACGCACCTCTCGATTTCGAAGATGCCATGGACAGTTACAATAAAGTACTCGAAGTAATTGGCGAATTGTGTGGCGAAATTATTGCTCCAAATGCCGAAAGCATCGACACCGAAGGGCCACAAGTGATTGACGGACACGTTAAATATGCACGCGGCACACAAGAAAACCTCGATGCTCTTATTAAAGCCGGTTTAATGGGGATTACTCTGCCTCGCGAATACGGAGGCCTGAATTTTTCGATTGTTCCATACATTATGGCTGCCGATATTGTGTCGCGCGCCGATGCTGGTTTTGTTAACATATGGGGATTGCAAGACTGTGCCGAAACCATTCACGAATTTGCAAACCAGGAACAAAAAGAAAAGTATCTGCCACGGGTTTGTAAAGGCGAAACTATGGCTATGGATCTTACCGAACCCGATGCTGGTTCGGACTTACAAGCTGTTGAACTCAAAGCCACTTTCGACGAAAAAAATAATGTTTGGAAACTAAATGGTGTAAAACGGTTTATTACAAATGGCGATGGCGACATTTCGCTCGTACTTGCACGTTCCGAAGAAGGTACTCACGATGGACGTGGACTTTCAATGTTTATTCACGACAAACGCAACGGGGGTGTTACTGTACGACGCATCGAACACAAAATGGGTATTATCGGATCGCCTACCTGCGAACTGGTTTTTAAGGATGCTCCGGCCGAACTCGTTGGTGAACGCCGGCTTGGACTTATTAAATATGTAATGGCGCTTATGAACGGTGCACGTTTAGGTATTGCCGCTCAAAGTGTGGGTGTTTGCGAAGCTGCATTTCAGGAAGCAATATCGTACGCAAAAGATCGCCAGCAATTCGGAAAACCAATTATCCAATTCCCTGCTGTATACGAAATGCTTACTGTTATGAAAGCAAAGCTCGATGCATCGAGAACACTGCTTTACGAAACAAGCCGTTTTGTTGATGTATACAAATCGTACTACCACATTTCAACTAAACGTACTCTTGATAAAGACGAACGTAACGAAATGAAAAAATACCAACGTCTTGCCGATATTTATACACCGCTGGCCAAAGGATTATCGTCGGAATATGCAAACCAAAATGCATACGATGCAATACAAATTCATGGAGGATCAGGGTTTATGAAAGATTATCCGGTTGAGCGTATATACCGCGATGCACGCATTACATCGATATACGAAGGAACCACTCAATTGCAGGTAGTTGCTGCCATTAGAGGGGTTACTACAGGGGGATATCTTGCTCAAATAAGAGAATATGAAAAAGAACAAATAAAACCCGAACTCGAAAAATACAGACGGATTCTGATTGGACTTACCGAAGAGTATGTCGAAGCTGTTGAAAAAGTTGTGGCAAGTAAAGACAACGAATTTATCGATTTTCATGCACGCCGCCTGGTCGAAATGGCCGGAAATATTATCATGAGCTACTTGCTGCTTATTGATGCAAACCGCGAACCCGACTTCATGAAATCGGCTAAAGCATTTAATAAAATTACCCGCCAAGTTGTACATGGCCATGGTGAATTTATTCGTGGATCGGCTGTTACCGACCCTGCATCGTATAAATTTGAATTATAAGTAACGACACAATCTATAATAAAAAAACCTGCCATCCGGCAGGTTTTTTTTATCAAAAATAAAGCATATCGTTGTTTATTCGTTATATTACCGAATTGTGATAAACAAAAGGTAAGGGAGCATTATCTATAAGAGGATAATCAATACCACATAAAAACAAGCCGCAAGCACGTGCCGAAGCCCCGGCTTTTCCACGGTTTTTTGCCTCTATAATTTTTTCAATATCGTGAATACTTAACTTACCACGGCCAATTTCTACCAAAGTGCCAACTATAGCTCGAACCATATTGCGTAAAAATCTGTCGGCTCTGATAGTAAATACCAACAACCCCCTGTGATCGTACTCCCAATATGCCTCGTCAAGCTTACAAATATTGGTTTTAACATCGCTGTGTAATTTACTAAACGAAGTAAAATCAGAGTATGTGCATAAAAGTTTTGCCGCTTTATTCATAACATCAACATCAACAGGCTGTGGAACAAACGATGTAAAGTCATTCAAAAAGGGTTCCTTACGCTGAGTTATATAATATTTATATGTTCGCGAAATAGCACTAAAACGTGCATGCAAACAATCGGGTACTGCAAAAATTGTATCAATCCGAATATCGTTAGCTAAAAAACTGTTTAACTGAAAACACAACTTCTGAATATCGGCATAGGGTGCATCCAAATCGAAATGTGCAACAAAAAACGAAGCATGAACACCGGTGTCGGTACGCCCGGCACCAACTACCTGTACATCGGCACCTGTAATTACTGTTAGTGCTTTTTGTAATTCTTCCTGCACACTTAAAGCATTTGGCTGAATTTGCCAACCATGATATTTTTTCCCATTATAAGCCAGCTGTACAAAATATCTTTGCATATAAAAAAACGTTCTGATTATAGTTGACAAATATAATCAATCCAAAATTCAACAAACCGTATTGCTTATAGTTTACTACATTTGCAGCAGGCATTTTTTTACATTCGTTAACAAAACAAACAACAGCAAAAAACAATGCACTAAAAAAACTCTAACAATCAATGTCTTATGCTCAAAAAACAAGACATTTTACTTAACAATTTTTAACTGCACAATAATTCCGTTTTATAAAGTTTAATTATATTTTCGTGTTGCAAAAATTATCGAACAGATTACCAACACACATCAACTGAATTATAATCAAAAAAATATATAAAAACATGACAGACAATACCGATATTAAAGCATTAAACGAAAAAATTGAGAAGGAAAGCCAATTTGTTGATATCATCAACATGGAAATGAACAAAGTAATTGTAGGGCAAAAACATCTTGTCGAAAGTTTATTAATTGGATTATTATCGAACGGACATATTTTGCTCGAAGGTGTTCCGGGATTAGCAAAAACATTGGCAATAAACACTCTTTCGAGAATTATTGATGCCGATTATGCACGCATACAGTTTACACCCGACCTTTTGCCTGCCGACTTATTGGGTACATTAATATACAGTCAAAAAAACGAAGAGTTTATCGTAAAAAAAGGGCCAATATTTACCAATTTTGTATTGGCCGACGAGATTAACCGTGCACCTGCAAAAGTACAATCGGCTTTGCTTGAGGCTATGCAGGAACGCCAAATAACCATTGGCGACCATACCTATAAACTCGAAGAACCGTTTCTGGTAATGGCTACCCAAAACCCCATTGAGCAAGAAGGTACCTACCCATTGCCCGAAGCACAAGTTGACCGTTTTATGCTCAAAGTGGTTATTTCGTATCCTAAAAAAGAAGAAGAAAAAAATATTATCCAGCAAAATCTTTTAAAAGAATTTCCTTCGCCAAACAAAGTACTTAATCCGGCCGATATTATTAAAGCACGCGATGTAGTTCAAGAAGTATATATGGACGAAAAAATTCAAAAATACATTGTTGATATTGTATTTGCAACCCGTACACCAGCCGAATTTGGACTCGAAAAATTTTCAGACATGATTAGTTTTGGAGGTTCGCCACGCGCAAGCATTAGCCTGGCACAAGCATCAAAAGCGTATGCATTTATTAAACGCCGCGGCTATGTTATCCCTGAGGATGTTCGTGCAGTATGTCACGACGTTTTGCGACACCGTATCGGATTAAGCTACGAAGCCGAAGCAAATAATCTGACTACCGAAGAAATTATTAGCGAAATACTCAATACTGTTGAAGTACCATAGAGTGTTTTTTAAGTGCTAAACATTAAGCATACAAGGAGTTAACAACACACCTGTAAAAGTGCGATTTGCAAAGTGAAAAATTTCCGGCAATTGCCGAATAAATCAGCAAACATCAAAAATGGAACATACTGAACTATTAAAAAAAGTTCGTCAAATTGAAATTAAAACACGAGGCCTCTCACGCAACATTTTTGCCGGCGAATACCACTCGGCATTTAAAGGACGGGGCATGGCTTTTAGCGAGGTACGCGAATATCAGTTTGGCGACGATATTCGCAACATTGACTGGAACGTTACCGCCCGATATAACAAACCCTTTGTTAAAGTTTTTGAGGAGGAACGTGAACTTACAGTTATGCTGCTAATTGATGTTAGTGGATCGCGAAATTTTGGTACTTCCGAAAAAATGAAAAAAAATGTTATTACCGAAATTGCAGCTGTTTTATCATTTTCGGCTATCCAAAACAACGACAAAATCGGAGTAATATTTTTCTCGGATACTATCGAAAAATTTATCCCGCCTAAAAAAGGACGAAGCCACATTTTATATATCATTCGTGAACTAATCGATTTTGAACCACAAAGCAAACAAACAGATATTACCAATGCTTTGCAATATCTTACAAATGCAATTAAAAAACGCTGTACTGCATTTGTAATATCCGATTTTATCGACAATATCGACTTATTACAACATGCTCTGACTATTGCCAGCAATAAACACGATATGGTTGCCCTGCGAATATACGACAGTCGCGAAACCCACTTACCATCAATTGGAATGGTAAAATTGAAAGATGCCGAAACCAATCAATACACCTGGGTCGATACATCGAACCGAAAAGTGCGAAATGCTTATGCTCAATGGTGGAAAAAAACATCGCAACAATTGCATACAACGTTTACAAAAACCGGTGTCGATTATCAAAATATAAACACCAACGACGATTATGTAAAATCACTGATGAGCCTTTTCAAAAAAAGAGGAAAATAAAAAGGAAAAACGATGAACAAAATTAAATACATAGCACTTGGATGCATTTTGGCCTTTATGAGTTCAACACTATTGGCACAACAAATTAAAACCCGTGCTGTTCTCGATAGTGCAATAATCCTTATTGGCGACCAGGTACATTTAAACGTCGAAATTGATTTTCCGAAAGAAATGCGGGTACATTTGCTCGAAAAATCCGATTCGCTGGGAAAATCGGTCGAAATTATTGACAGAAACTTGCCCGACACAATTGATATCGAAAACAATTATACACGTTTAATCCAAAAGTATACTGTAACTTCGTTCGATACCGGACAGCATGTAATTCCTCCGTTTGAATTTGAATTTGCAATTCGCGATATAACCGATACAATCAACACAAACAGCCCTATACTATACGTGTATACTCTGCCCAAAATTGATTCGCTGTTTGCCGAAATTGGAGGGCCAATTGACATTAAACCTCCCTACGAAGCCCCAATTACTTTTAAAGAAATTGCTCCATGGCTATTTGGATCGATGCTGGCTCTGGCAATTCTGTTTTTTATATTTTATGCAATTAACCGTTATCGAAACAAAAAACCAATTTTTAGTTTCCCGCAAAAACCTAAAGAACCGGCTCATGTAATTGCCCTTAGAGAACTCGATAGAATTAAAGATGAAAAAATTTGGCAACAAGGACATATTAAAGATTATTACAGCCAAATTAGCGATACTATTCGCGAATACATCGAAAACCGATTTGGAATATATGCATTAGAACAAACTTCGGATCAAACCATTGCAATTTTTAACAAACGCCCCGAATTGCTCGAACACGATGTATTTAAAAATTTGCAAAGAATGCTGTCAAATGCCGACCTTGTAAAGTTTGCAAAATACGAACCACAGCCCGACGACAACAATTTATTATTGGTTGATGCTTACTTTTTTGTAAACCAAACCAAAATTGTTGAAGTAAAACAAACCAATGAAGAAACTGATTCGAACAATAACGACGAAGGCGAAGAGGTTGAATTAAAATAACTAAACAACATGAATAAATATATATTTGCAAACCCCGATTTATTGTACCTTTTGTTTGGTTTAATACCAATAATTGTATGGTATGTACTACAACAAAAAAAGATGAGTGCAAGCCTGCAAATTTCAACATTGCATGGATTTAAAAATGCACCAAAAACCTGGAAACATTATTTACGCCATATATTGTTTGCAATGCAGGTAGCTGTATTTGCTTTGCTTATTATTGTAATTGCACGACCTCAAACCGACGAAAACTGGGAAAAACAAACTACCGAAGGAATTGACATTGTAATGTGCATGGACGTATCGACCAGTATGCTGGCCCGCGACCTTACCCCCGACAGACTCGAAGCTTCGAAAAATGTTGCTTCGCAATTTATTGCCGGCCGGCCATACGACCGAATCGGGCTGGTAGTTTTTGCTGCCGAGTCGTTTACTCAATGCCCACTTACAACCGACCATGCAGTGGTTACAAACCTTATGCGAAATATATCAACCGGGGTACTCGAAGATGGAACTGCTGTTGGAGATGGACTGGCAACATCGGTTAACCGCCTGCGCGAGAGCGATGCGATTAGCCGCGTGGTTATCCTCCTTTCGGATGGCGAAAATAACCGTGGCGAAATTCCGCCTCTTACTGCTGCCGAAATTGCGAACACTTTTGGTATTAGAGTTTATACAATTGGAGTGGGAAAAATGGGAACAGCCCCCTACCCTGTACAAACCCCGTTTGGAACACGAATTCAACAAGTTGAAGTACGAATTGATGAAGAAACAATGCAATCGATAGCCGACATTACCGGTGGAAAATATTTTAGAGCAACCGATAACAAAGCTTTAGAAAATATTTATAATGAAATTGATGAACTCGAACGATCAAAAATCGAAGTCAAAGAATTTAGTAAAAAACAAGAGGAATTTAAGCCCTTTGCAATAGCAGCACTTATTTTGCTTATAGCCGGAATTTTTCTGAGAATTTCGGTTTTCCGAAATATTCCGTAAAGTATTAAGCAATAATTATTTTAAACCAATTACAACACAAAACACAAATATGGAAATGTTTAGATTCGCAAATCCCGAAATATTATACCTATTGGCAATTATTCCAATACTCATTATCGTATTTATTTTTTCACGAATACGTCAGAAACGAGAAATCGAGATATTTGGGAATCCACAAACAATTCAAGAACTGATGCCAAACGCATCGCCATCGCGCCGTACATGGAAATTTACGATAATACTAATAGCCATCGCGCTGCTTATTGTTGCTTTGGCCAGACCCCAATCGGGTGCAAAACTCGAAAAAATTAAGCGCGAAGGCGTCGAAATTATTATTGCTCTCGACGTATCGAACAGTATGATGGCCGAAGATATTCAACCAAACCGACTCGAAAGAGCAAAACGCGCAATATGGCGATTAACCGAGCGACTGAATAACGACAAAATAGGGCTGATTGTTTTTGCCGGCGATGCATACATTCAAATTCCAATCACAACCGATTATTCGGCCACAAAATTATTCTTACAATCAATCAATACCGATATTGTGCCTACACAAGGCACTGCTATTGGTTCGGCTATCGACCTGGCCATAAACTCCTTTACTCCGTCGGACGAAACAAGCAAAGCCATTATTGTTGTTACCGATGGCGAAAACCATCAGGACGACGCAAGTGCTATGGCAAAACTGGCTGCCGAAAAGAATATTGTTGTACATACTATTGGCATGGGACTGCCTAAAGGTGCTCCTATTCCGATAACAAACAACGCAGGACAAAAAGAATTCAGACGCGACAAAAACAACGAAATAGTTATAACTAAACTCAACGAAACAATGTTGCAGGAAATTGCTGCTGCAGGTAATGGAAAATATGTGAGAGCTAACAATACCGAAATTGGCATTAACAAAATTTTTGACGAAATAAACAAAATGCAAAAAACTGAACTCGAATCGAAAGTATACAGCGAATACAACGACCAGTTCTTTTATTTTGCGATAGCAGCTCTCATTCTCCTGTTTATCGAATTTTTAATCCTCGAACGAAAAAACAAGTTCTTAAAAAACATACGTTTATTTAAAACAGATAAGTGATAGAGTTACTGTATAACAAGTAAATAATTATCAGCATGATGCAAATAAAACATATACTTATTGCCATATTCGTAATATTATCGGTTACAGCAAATGCCCAAAAGGAACGAAAAAATATCAGGCATGGAAACAAATATTACAATAAAGCAATCGAAAATACCGACTCGGCAAACATCGATACCGAAAATTTTACTAAAGCCGAAGTTGAATACCGAAAAGCACTTGAAAAAAAACCCAACGACTTAAAAGCTCAGGCTAATATCGGAAACGCATTGTTTAAACAGGAAAAAATGCCCGAAGCTGCAAAACAATTCGAAACTGCGATTAATTTAGCTACCGAAAAAACCGACAAAGCCAAAGCGTATTTCAACTATGGAAATGCAATGCTTGCTCAACAAAAAATCGACGAAAGTATCGAAGCATACAAAAACGCCTTGCGCAACAACCCAACAGACATTGATGCTAAATACAACCTTGAATTTGCTCGAAAACTAAAAGAACAACAACAACAACAAAACCAGAATCAAAACCAAAACCAGGATCAAAACCAGGATCAGAACAAGGACCAAAATCAAGATCAGAACAAGGACCAGAACAAGGATCAAGAGCAAGATCAGGAGCAAAACCAAGATCAGAACCAAAATCAAGATCAGAATCAAAACCAGCAACAACAACAGCCAAATATATCACGTCAGGATGCTGAAAAAATGTTGCAGGCAATTGAAAACGACGAACAAGAAACTCAAGAAAAAGTACGAAAAGCTGAAGCGAAAAAAGCAAAATCGGAAAAACCCGATATTGATTGGTAATACTCAATAAAACATTCATTTTTGTAAAAATAAATTTCAATACGAATGAAAAAGATAATTCTATACATCCTTTTATTTTTTACTGCAGCAAAGGTGTTTGGATCCAATGATCCGACATTTACTATGTCGGCACCCAAAATTGTGTCGGTTGGTGAACAATTTAGCCTCACTCTGTCGTTAAATGCCCGAGGCGAAGATCTGCAAATGCCCGAATTATCTGATTTTCATATTTTGATGGGGCCAAGTGTTTCTTCGAGCCGGAGCTTTCAAAGCATTAACGGCAAAATGACTCAATCGGTTAACTACTCGTATACATTTATTTTACAAGCCAAAGCCGAGGGAATTTACACTATTCCGCCTGCAGCTATTAAAGCTGGCCGAAAAATGATCCAATCAAATTCAATCAAAATTGAAGTAATTCAAGGCCGCAAACAAACCCCTTCAAATCAAAATCAACAATCGCAAACACAAAGTAACACCAACACCGAAATAAGTTCAGACGACAATCTTTTTATTCGCTTCGAAACCGATAAAACAAACGTGTATAAAGGCGAAGCAATAGTAGCTACATTTAAATTATACAGCCGTGTTCCCTTATCGGTTGCCGATCAATCGTTGCCATCGTTCGAAGGTTTTTGGACTCAGGATATTGAAATACCTCAAGCAGAACAAACTAGAACCCAGGAAGCCGTTAATGGCCTAATATACAATGTTTACACTCTACAAAAAAAAGTACTTATCCCTCAACAAACAGGAACATTGTATATTGAACCTGCCGAAATGACTTTCGACATTCAGCAAAGAGTTCGGCCCCAAAGTATTTTTGACGATATGTTTGGTTCAACACGAACAATTAGAGCAAATAAAAAAACCAAACGCATTACTATCAATGTTAAAAAATTACCGCCTGCTCCCGCCGCATTTAACGGTGCTGTTGGTAATTTTACATTAACCAGCACTATTGATAAAACAAGTATTGCCGCTAACGAAGCAATTACCCTGCAAACCAAAGTATCGGGCAATGGAAACCTCAGGCATATATCGCCCCTTGAATTTACTTTCCCACCCGACTTTGAGGTTTACGACCCGCGTACATCGTATCAAATAAAAGCCGGCGATAAAGGAATTAGCGGTTCAACAAGTTTTGAACAAGTACTTATTCCGCGCTTTGCAGGTGATTTTTCAATACCATCGTGCCCTTTTGTATATTTCGATCCAAACACAAAAACATACAAAACTCTTAACACAAAAAAATTCGACATAACAGTTGATCGTGGAAACGAAGACCAAAGTACTACTGTTGTCAGTGCACGATCGAAAGAAGATATTCGCCTTATTGGCGAAGACATCCGATACATTAATCAAACCGATACTGAACTCAACGAAATAAATTCTCATTTTTTTAGAAGCCTTCGGTTTTATTTAAGTTATGCTATTGCATTTATTGTGTTTGCACTCATTGTACTGCTGCAGAAAAAACGCATGCGCCAAAATGCAAACATTGCACTTATGCGAAACAAAAAAGCTAGCCGTATTGCACGCAAACAGCTTAAAACAGCCGCACAATGCTTAAAAAATAAACAAACCGAAGAGTTTTTCGAAGCTTTATCGAAAGCTTTCTGGGGTTATTTGAGCGATAAACTCACTATGCCTCTTTCGGAACTCAACCGCGACAATGCCCGATCGACTCTGCAAGATGCACAAGTCGAAAACAAAACAATTGATGAATTTATTCATATAATTGACACATGCGAAATGGCAAGATTTGCATCATCGGCTATTACCGAATCGATTGATGATTTATATAAAAAATCGGAAAAGCTTTTTGGCCAATTCGAAAAACAAATACGTAAGAAATTATAAATCGACATATACAATCAATTCATTATTGAAATAACACCTTAAAAGCTTAAAGGCAAATATAATTAAAAGCAATTTCGATGAAACGAATATATCAAATACTCATACTTGTTTTACTTGCAGTCAAAACTTTCGCAAGTCCGACCGATTCGTTACAAATGGCAAACCAATTGTATGCCGATAAAAACTTTGAGAAAGCACAATCTTTGTACGAAAAAATTGTATCACAGGGATACGAATCGGCTGCATTGTACTATAACCTGGGAAACACTTACTTTAAAAGCGGAATGTATCCAAATGCTATTTTAAATTACGAACGTGCCTTATTGCTCGAACCAAACAACAACGATATTCTTTTTAATTTAAAAATGGCAAATCAGTTTGTAATTGATAAACTGGAACCCCTGCCCGTACCTTTTTTTATTAAATGGTTTGAAAATACAGCAAACTTACTGAGCGAAACTCAATGGGCAATTGCCAGTATTGTATGTTTTGTATGTATGCTCATTTTTGCTTTGTTTTACCTGTTTTCGAAAACCCTTAGCCTGAAAAAAACAGGATTTATTCTGGCAGTCATTTTTATCGTCCTATCGAGCCTTTCGGGTGTTTTTGCTAATCACAAATACAAACAAAACAGTTACCGTAACCATGCAATTGTATTTAAACCATCGGTTACAGTAAAATCATCGCCCGACGAAAGTGGCACAAACTTATTTGTTGTACACGAAGGGCTTAAAATCGAAATTATTCAACAAGTTAATAACTGGGTCGAAATTAAACTTGTTGATGGCAATATAGGATGGATTAAAACCGATGCTATTGAAATTATTTAATCAATATTATTACAACACAACATAAACCATGAGCAATAAAACAGCAATAGTTGCAGGTGCAACCGGACTTGTTGGCAATGAAATACTCAAACAATTGGTTCAAAACCATGAATACAAAAAAATATATGTTTTGGCCCGTCGCGCTCCATCAATTCATCATGAGAAAATCGAAGTAATTTTAACAAATTTTGAAAATCTTGATACGCTTCTGTTTAACAACAAAGTTGACAATTGCTATTGTGCCTTAGGTACAACAACAAAAAAATCGGGAAAAAAAGGCTTGTTTACAGTTGATTATACCTATGTAGTTCATTTGGCTCTATTGTGCGAAACATTGAATGTTTCAAATTTTCTGGTAGTAAGTTCTCAGGGTGCTAATTCCAAGTCACTCTTTCATTACATGCGAACCAAAGGGATGATGGAAGATGAAGTTAAAAAGAAATCGATACGGGGAATTTACATCATCAAACCATCGCTAATTACGGGTAAGCGTAACGAAAAACGTATGGCCGAAAAAGCCGGATACTATATATATAAACTTTTTAGCCCTTTGATGATTGGAAAACTAAAAAAACTCAAACCAATCCATGCCGAAAAAATTGCTAAATGCATGATTTATAATGCCAAACTAAATAAACCGGGTGTTCATACTATTGAATCAGATGTTATCCAAACCTTTTAAAATTATTGCCGTTTATATACACCTACAACATCAAAAACCTCGTTGTTTACAAGTTCGATAAATTCACTTCTTGAGGGATCAATAACATACAGAGTACTGTCGGTCGTTACATTTTCTAAAGCTGTAAAACGCTGTAAAATATTTAACGAATATTTATCGGCATTGAGCATATATACAGCAATTTGCTCAGAGGAATACTTAACCATAAACACCTGAAAATATTGCTCATAAGGCAAAATTGCAAAATAAAAATCATTTGAATATTTTACCTGTACCTGATCTTTTACCGGAGTTTTTTTTGTAAGTCGATAGTGTTTTGCTCCAAAAGTAAAGCCATCATCATAAATATCTAAGCGCATAACTGAATCGGTATACACTCCATGCATTTGCCCTGGAAACGACGACAAGGCAACACCGCGTATCGATTTTGAATTTGTAAAAACCACTTGCGAGCAAGCTCCCAACATAAATACTGTAATCAACAAAAAGACAAAAGGCCTCATAACATATTTTTTTTACTGCTTACATAAAAAGATAAAACCCGATTACCGTGCAACAACAATTTGCTGCGAAGGGCCATCCATCGATATTTGCAAAGGATGATCGAACCGTACATGTTTTAAAAAATCGGTTCGTTGCACAACCGACACCGACTTTAACATATCGAACTGAATAAATGAACTGGCCGAATTGTATGGAATTGAATAATATCCAACATTCATTGAAGTAACATTGTGAAAAAAATGCGATCCTAACGAAGCATCAAGCGGAAAATCTTCCAGTCCAATTTCGACAATTACTTTAGCTCTCGATATTTGCGACCACATAACCGGTATTCCGGCTAAATGGTCACGTGTGCCCCATCTGCCCGGGCCTATCAAAATATATTCGTTATCACGAGTTTCAAAATACTGATTTATTTTTCCCAGTTCATCAGCCATTTGCTGTGTTTGCATACGATCAAATAAAGCCAAATCAACATAAACCACATCGCGTATTGTATTTACCCTGCCATTACCCATACCGTTAACCGCATACATCAACGTTTTACTTTTATCAATCTGATTTATATCAACAAGCACTTCATCATTTTTACGAATCAGAGGTTTTATTTGCAATAAATAAAATGTAGGCAAAGCATTATCGGCCGATGGACTTAAATCAACAGCATATTCAATTTCGACAGGCACTCCCAGTGCTTCTTTAAAAATATTGAGTAAAAGATACAAGATATCGGCCAGAGGCACATGTTCGTATTTCAAAATGTTTGCAAAATCAACCACACGTATACCTTTATCGGCAATTCCGGGCATTAAGCTGTCGTTTTCGAGACTGTATGTCGAAACACAATTCTGCAAAGTTCCGTCTTTTTCGGCTTCTTTAATTTTAAATTTTTTGATGGTTGCCATTTCACCCATGGAGTTCAAATCGAAACTCGAACATGTCATATCCAAAGCATAAAACATTTTTTGCGAATCGCGCATTGTATCGGCAACTGTAGCAGGGTTAAGTTTAGGATACTTTGGACAAAAGCGGTACGATTTTTCACATCCAACAACATACATACCCAAACCAACACCCGCTACCGAAAAACCATCGGCAGGCTGCATATATGCTACCGGATAATAATTGTACGACTGTGCTATTCCGCTTATATGTGGATAAAACTTTCCGTTATACTCGTTTCCGGCAAGCTCCTGAATAATCACAGCCATTTTTTCTTCTTCAATTTTGTAGTTTACAGCTTTAAAATAAGCGTGAGCCGTTGGTCCAAATGTTGAAGCATAAACCAGTTTTATTGCATCGCAAAGCTGCTGTAAGCGCACATTAATATCAGAATGATTGTTGGGCAACAAGTAAGTACTATACACTCCGGCAAAAGGCTGCAACAATGAGTCCTCAAATAAACCCGATGAGCGAACAGCCAATGGTTTACGCATGTTTACCAGGTACGAAAAAAGGCGTTCGCGCAAAGTTTCGCTAAGCTTGCCTTTCAAAAACATCGAATTGATATTATCGTAACGCTTATTTACAACAACCTTATTATACAGATCGTTTTGATCGATAAACGCATCGAACTCCCACGCTCCGACAATTGCGGTAGCCGGCATGCGAATATTCATGCCGGGTATAATTTTCTTAAAATCGATATTTTCGATAAAATTCGAAATAAAAGCCAAACCGCGCCCCTTACCGCCCAACGAGCCCTTACTAAGCCGCATAATATACTGGTTGCCTTTTACCAACGACGAATCGTAATTTACTATTCGACCACGCAAACGTTGCATTTTTACCTCATCAAATACTTTGAGTATAAAATCACGAACACCTTTTTTTTGGTCAAACTCATTAGCCTGCTTCACAATAAGCATTTCGGCCATGTTTATTTCGCCACGCGCCATAAGCCATTTCGAAAATTCATTTTGCGATGCATGGTATAAAATCGACTCAATAGGCACTTTTTTCATCAACTCCTGAAACTCGTGCATCGAATGTGCTTCGGCTACTTTACGACCATCGGGCATCAAAAAATCAAAATCGCCAAATCCAAGACGTTTATATATAAATTGTTTAATATCTTTCGATAAAGTATCAGAATTTTTATTGATAAAGTCGGCTTGAATTTGTACCGCACGTTTTTGGTTGGCTACATCATGCGATTGCAGTAAAAGAGGAATATCAAAATGAATACTGTTTTTCACATCATTAAGTAAGTCAATGCCAGCATCATTATCGTCAATTCCTGCCCTGGGAAACTTTACATCACTTATTACACAAAGCAAATTGTCAGTATATTCATTTACAATCGACATTGCATCTTCGAAATTACTGACAAGCAAAATTTTAGGACGTGCCCGCATTTTCAAAATCATATGCAAGTCATCGGTCGAATCGTCGGAAACCAAATTTTGGGTTTGCTGCATAATGTTGGTATACAAAAGAGGTAAATACCGCGAATAATATTTTATCGAATCTTCAACCAACAGGATGATTCGAACATTTCCAACTTTTACATCGCGCGACACATTTTTTTTGTCTTCAATGTATTTAATCATTGCCAAAAAAATGGATGTATTTCCATTCCACACAAACACCCTATCGATATATGTAAGGGGGTCTGAAGCCTTTGTAAAATATGCTAAATCGTAATTATTATTGATTAATAAAAGAATAGGAATTCCGGGCACAACCGAGTGAATAATCTGAGCTGCCTCCATAGGGGTTTGTCTATCGGCACCGGCCATAATAATTACCATGTCGAAACGATTATCCTGAAACGACTCATCAATTTCGGAAATGCTGTTAATACTGGTAAATCGGGGGGCCGAATATAAATTTAACTGAAGATACTCACCAAATATTTTGTCCGAAAACTGCCCTTCGCGAGCAATCGAATAGGCATCGTATTTTGTTGCAAATAAAAGAACTTCCTTAATTTTTACAGGCATTAACTCCTGAAAAATATCACGATCGGTTTTGCGTTTTTCGTATATCGACGATAAAGTAATTTTTGATATATCAATCATACAGAGATTTACTTATACACTGCACAATTTACAAAAAAATAGAGCAACACAAGCACCTCTTTTGTTGATTAAAAACAGATGAATTTTCAACACAAACCCGCACGCAATGTACATATCACATTGTCTGTTGGTTATCGAATTAAAAATACATCGGGATAGAATACAAAAAAAGCCAATTCGCATTTGAATTGGCTCGTGTTTTTCAAAAAGAGGTTTGTTACTCTTCAGTTGCTTCTTCAACAGTTTGTTCAATTTCAGTTTTTACCGAATCAACAAACTCATCAACTGCCTGAACAGTAGTATCAACTTTTTCTTCAACTTGTTCAATAACTTCCTTTGCCACGTCTTCGGCATTATCAGTATTCTCGGTGTTTTTTGTTCCTCCCGAACAAGCAACCATTAAACCAAATACCGGAATAAGTAATAATTTAGCTTTCATTTTTTTAAAATTTAGTTGTTTATTAGTAAGTTTCTTCAAAAAATTAATCTGTTTATATCACAAGTTTCTTTAGTTACTTCAATTAATAATAACTATCAAAGTTATAATAATGATTGAAACGCAAAAAGAATATGCATGATTTTTTCTTTCAAAATAAAATTAAAGACATTGAATATCTGACACAAACAAAAATCATTTTATATATTTTGATAAATATATGGAATAAAACACTGTGCATATGAATACGCATTTTTACAATTTTGTATTCAGGTATTATGCAAAAAAAATCAAGAGACAAAATAAAATATCTCTTGATTAACAAATTAAAAAAACTAAATATTATTGTTCCGACAAATAAGCAGCTACTCCTTCTGACGAAGCATCCATAGCTTTTTCGCCTTCTTTCCAGTTAGCCGGGCACACCTCGCCATACTGTTCAAAGTGCTTTAAAGCATCAACAGTTCGCAATGCTTCGTCTACACTACGTCCCAAAGGCATATCGTTAATAAGTTCGTGACGCACAACTCCATCTTTATCAATAATAAACAGGCCACGATACGCAACAGCTTCGCCCTCAAAAACAGCTTTGCCCTCGTCGTCGTAATCGTATTCGCCTGCCAACACGCCAAAATTCATCGAAATTGTTTTGCTTATATCGGCTACTATAGGAAACTTTACTCCCTTTATGCCACCTCGATTTTTTTCGGTATTAAGCCATGCCCAGTGCGAAAACTCCGAATCGGTTGAACAAGCAACTACAGCTACGTCACGCTTTTCGAACTCCAAAAGTTTATTCTGAAAAGCAATGATTTCGGTTGGACATACAAACGTGAAATCTTTAGGATAAAAGAAAAATAAAACATACTTCTCTCCTTTAAAATCACTCAACGAAAAATTATCAACTACCTGATTTCCATTTAATACTGCCGGTGCGGTAAATACCGGTGCTTTTTTTCCTACTAAACTCATATCGTTTTTTTTAATGTTAACTACTTCTTCTATTTATATTCATTACAAATAACACAAACATTTAGTAAAAAGACGAAGAATGTAGGTTATTAAAAGATTAATTTGTCTTTTATTTAGCATAAACATTAAAAAAAAAAATCGAAGCATACTTTGTTTTGAGAATATTCTCATTACATTTGTGCCAATAAATTTTAATTATATGCCACGCAACAAACGTTTACGAAAAATTATGGCACCGCCACGCTTTGTTGGTTACAGGCCATACGGATGCCGTAAACACAACGATTTGCCAATTGAGCTTATGTACGAGGAGTACGAATCGATAAAGCTTGCCGATTATAAGCTCATGAATCATGAACAGGCTGCTGAATTGATGGGGGTTTCGAGAGCAACTTTTGCTCGCATATACGAAAATGCTCGGCGCAAAATTGCACAGGCTCTTGTTGAAACTAAAGAAATTATTACTGCAGTTGGCCACAGTTACAGCGATCAAAACTGGCACAATTGTTCGATTTGCAATGCACGGTTTACAATTCCTGTAAATTTTAATACCACGAATTGTCCTATGTGCAATAATTCAAAAATTGAAACAATTCAATTCAATACATCAAAATAAATTTATTTATATGAAAACATTAATAACATCACAAGAAGCATCTGAAAATGCAGCAATGGACTTACGTTTTGGACGTGCCAAATGGTTCTGTATTTACGACGATCAAAGCAAACAAACAACCTTTACCGAAAATCCTTCGGTTGATGCACAGGGCGGTGCCGGAGTAAAAACTGCCGAAACAGCAGTTGAGATGGGTGTTACCCGGATTATTTCGGGGCATTTTGGTCCAAAAGCGAAAGAAATACTCGACAAGTTCAACATTCAACTTATCGAAAATAAAAACGAACAAAGTATTAAAGAAATAATAACTCAACTCGAAAACAATAATTAAAATGATGAAATGCCCATACCTGGTAAGCACCAACAGTGATGATTATTAGCTATGGACACTCCATTTTACCTTAAAAAAATAAATTATAAGCATATGAAAATAGCAATACCAGTAAGCAATGGCACACTTGATGCTCATTTTGGACATTGCAAGCAATTTGCAATATTCGATATCGAAAACAATAAAATTGTAAACTCAACAAACATTGATGCTCCTCCTCACGAACCGGGTTTGTTGCCAAAATTATTATCCGAAAAAGGTGTACACAACATTATAGCAGGAGGAATGGGACATAAAGCAATTAGCCTGTTTCATCAGTTTGGTGTAAATGTTTTTGTAGGAGCACCTCAACTGCCTGCAATCAACCTTGTTGAGGGTTTTTTAAACAAAACAATTTCTTTTAATGCCAATTACTGCGACCACTAGTAAATTATGAGAAAAGAATGTTACTACTGCCACATAAAATCGAAAGATAAACTTATTGAAAAATTTAATGTCGGAAAAAACAAAGCGGATGAATTAAGTCAGGCTGTTGAAATTTTTTTGCAACACAACTGGCAATTAAGTAATCCACTTATTGCAACACACATTCAGAGAATTGCTCGTAAAACACTAAATTACAACGACTTGTTTGTTGCCGAAAAGCAACAAGCCAATGAGCTTATGCTGAATAATTATGACAAGTGGACAAGTTTAGTGAATAAAAGCAGCAATGCGTTTCAAACTGCAGCTAAACTTGCAGTTACAGGCAACATTATTGACTACGGAGCACATTCGGTTCCTAAACATATCGATCGCTTTATTGAAGAGCACTTACAAAAACCTTTTGCAATAAACGATTCGGAAGTATTCGAAAAGGCTGTAATGCAAGCAAAATCGATAGTATACTTAGGCGATAATGCCGGCGAAATAGTTCTCGACAAACTGCTTATCGAAACGATGCAACATCCAAACATCACCTTTGCTGTACGCCAGCAAGCAGTAATTAACGATGTTACTGTAAACGATGCAAAATACGTAGGGATCGATAAATTATGCAAAGTGCTCCCAAACGGATCCGATGCGCCATCAACCTTAATTGAATTTTGCTCTAAGGAGTTTATCGAAACTTTTGAAAAAGCCGACCTGATTATTTCAAAAGGGCAAGGCAATTTTGAAGGTTTAATGGATGTAAAACATAAAAATATTGCTTTTTTACTTATGGCTAAATGCAATCCGATTGCTGAATTGCTGAATGTTGAAAAAGGCAGTATGATTATTAAATACAACAAAGCACAATGACATACAAAATTGCAATAGCAAGTGGTAAAGGCGGAACCGGAAAAACAACAGTAGCTGTTAATTTACTTAAATCGTTAAGCAAAATGCACACACACAGTGTTCAATTAATTGACTGTGATGTTGAAGAACCAAACGATTTTTTATTTTTCGGAAACGACATCCCATCAAAAAAAAGCACTGTTTATCAACAAATTCCATTTATCGACAAAAACAAGTGTACATATTGCCGTAAATGTGCCGATTATTGCGTTTTTAATGCAATATCGATAATACCCACAGTAAAACATGCCGAAGTAAACGGCAGCCTGTGTCACTCGTGTGGTGCTTGCCTTGTAGCCTGTGAGTTTGATGCAATTCGCGAAATAAATCAGGATATTGGTTCCATAACTCAATACAAAACCCCCTATGGCGAGGCTCTTATCGAAGGCAGATTAAAAATTGGATCGCCTATGCAAACCATGATGGTAAAAGAAACAAAGAAAGCGGCTTTACCTGATGTTGATATCACACTGATTGATTCGCCTCCCGGAACCAGTTGCCCTGTGGTTGAAAGTGTTTCGGATGCAAATTATGTGGTACTTGTTACCGAACCTACTCCCTTTGGATTGCACGATTTTAAACTTATGGTTACACTTTTACGCGATATGAATAAAACCTTTGGTGTAATTATTAATAAGGACGAAGTAAATCAAAGCAGGTTATACCAATTTATTGAAGATGAGAAAATTGAAGTACTTGGGGAACTGCCGTTTTTAAGATCGTATGCCGAAAAATATGCTGAGGGAAAAATACTCGAAAATACCCCTCCTGAAATTGAAGAAAATTATTCAAAAATTACAAAAAAGATTGCTCAGCGCTTATGAAAGAAATTACAATTTTAAGTGGTAAAGGAGGCACAGGCAAAACATCAGTTACTGCGGCCTTAGCAAGCCTTACAAACAATGCTGTGTTTTGCGATAACGATGTTGATGCAGCCGATTTACACTTACTGCTAAACCCCAAAATTGAAATTGAACACACTTTTCGGGGTGCCTGGGTTGCTCATATTGATGAAAATATTTGCACAGCATGTGGTATTTGTACTGAATATTGCCGTTTTGACGCAATACACCCAAGCAATAATGCTTTTCAAATTAACGAATATCAGTGCGAAGGTTGCCGTTTATGCGAAAAAGTATGTCCGCACAATGCAATTACTTCGGAACAAAGCACTAAAAACAAATGGTTTATATCGTCAACTCGCTTTGGAAGGCTGGTACATGCAACTATGGTTCCGGGCGAAGAAAACTCGGGTAAACTGGTGGCACTTATTCGCGAAAATGCACGTAAAATTGCCCAACAACAAAAGAGCTCTATACTTATAAACGACGGCCCTCCGGGAGTTGGTTGTACGGCAATCTCGTCGATTACCGGAACCGATCATGTTCTGCTGGTAATTGAACCAACACAATCGGGTTTGCACGATGCAAAAAGAGTAATTGAACTTGTAAATAAATTCAATATTGGAATTTCGGCAATTATTAATAAATACGACTTAAACGAGAATGTATCAGCACTTTGCGAATCGTATCTCAAACAAATGAATATTCCTCTGTTGGGGAAAATACCATTCGACAAAGAATTTGTTCAGGCAATGGTGCAGAAAAAAACCATTGTTGAATACAACAAAAATTCAATCAGTTCAAAAACTATCGAAAACGCATTTCAGCAAATTGTTAAAATGCTGTAAAAATCTGAACCAATTCGCAAAACACATCGCGATTTTATATTTTCCGAAATAAAACTATAAAAAAGCGAGTAGCAAATACGAGTACAAAAAACAGTACAATAGCATAACGATTTACAGGCACAACAGGCGAAGGCTCAAGCAAAACTTGTTTTTGATTAATAGTGCCTCTACTTTCATTGTTCGAATCCCACCAAAAATAATCGGAGGCAGTTCCCCAGCCCATAAGTTGCAGGCTTTGCCCAACATGATTCGAAGCAGTTTGACGCACACCAATATCTGTTGATGTATATCCTGCGGCTGCACCAAGTTCTCCATTAATCACACCTTCGTAACTTATAAATTCAATAAGATGTCCGTCATAATCCAACGAAAATCCATCGGGGCCATTTTGCAAGCTTTCTGAATGATCAGAAAAATTGTACGAAAAAACAGTAAAATCTTCGAAACTTTCGCCAACAATAAAATCACTTAATAAATATTCGCCGTATACTGTTCCTGTTGCTCCATCGTATAACGAAAGCCTTAATTTTGATAAGTCAAAATCCTCTTGTTTTTCGACTACAATCTCCACCATCTCATTTACATCTACACTGGCATTATCGTAATGAATTTCGTTTATCCAGGCATTGGGCAGTATTACCGGCTCGCTTACAGTACCACTACAATTTATATACTCTGAGCCTATTCCACTGGTAAAAATTTCAATTTCTTCGTTATTGTAATCGCCCTGTAATAAATTGTTCATAAGCCGTACAGTAATTGTTGCAGGTGTAACATACCCCGATGCTGCACTCAGAACAATATCGGTTGACTGAAAATCGACTCCATTAGCTGATATTTCGTAGTGTGCGCTTGGGCTTATAACAATATCGCCACCGAGCATTATACCACTTACTGTAAATGTTTTTGAAACACCAGGCCCCAGGTTTTGAGCATAGCCCATATTGGTAAAAGTTGATGATGCTATGATATACAATTGAGGGAACGAAAATCCTGAATCAAGAAGCTGATTATTGTTGACATTGCCTGTTGTTGACTCTCCCAACTCCCAGGTAAAATCAGAATATTGGCTTCCAATTCCACTCAAGTAAACCGAAATATCTGCCGGAGATGTACCATCCTGAACAATGCCTATATCATCGGACGTTAAGCCTGCGGCAGGTCCATCAGCAGCAGTAAAGCTTCCTGCATAACTAATAAAACTTATTACATGTCCTTCATAATCTAAAGCAAAACCATCGGGACCGTTTTGAATTCCACTGATACTTTTCGAAAACACAAAATAAGATCCCATACTGTTGCCAACATCAAAAGTCGACAATGAATAACTATCGTACACTACTCCTCCATCGCCATTGTATAAAGTAAGCGTAAAATCCGATAATGAATAACTTCCAATATTTTCAATTACAACTTCAACCATCTCGTTTAAATCGGCTCCTGCATTATCGTAATGAAACTCGTTAATCCATGCATTGGGCAAAGCCGGAGGAGCACTAACCGTTCCATTACAACTTATATTTACAGAAGGTGCACCAGTTGATTCGAGCACAACAAGTTGGTTATTATAATCCCCTTGTGCCAAATCTGCGCTTAAGCGTACCCATATACTTGTTGAAGCAACAATACCACCAATTTGAGGAATCACTATCGGAGCTGATTGAAAATTGATACCATCTGCCGATATTTCGTAGTCTGCCGGAGGTGTAACTGTTATATCATTGCTAAGCGAAAGACCACTTACCGAAAACAATTGCGCAGTACCGGGACCGGTTTCATACACATATCCTAATGCACCTAACACTGTTTCCGAAACAATAATCTGAGGACTTGCGCTTCCGTTATCAATTAATTGCCCTGCATTAACACTGCCAAAAGTTTCAGTTCCTGAGCTCCATGTAAAATCGGAATATTGGCTACCTATACCAGTCAAAAACAATGAATTTCCTACCGGAGTCGATCCATCTTCGGCAATACCTATATCAACTGAGGCCTCGCCATTGGCCGGACCGTCTGTTGCTACAAAACTCCCGCCATAACTGATAAAACTAAGTATAGTCCCCATATAATCGAGTGCCAATCCATCGGGGCCATTTTGTAGGCCTCCAACATCAATCGAAAATACAGTATAATCTCCCATCACATCTCCCTCGGTAAATGTCGATAAAGGATAAGTTCCATACACCACTCCTCCATTGCCATTATATATACTCAACGTAAAATCAGAAAGAGTAAAGTCTCCGACATTTTCAATAACCACCTCAACATACTCGCCTGCATCTGTTCCTTCATTATCGTAATGAAACTCGTTAATCCATGCATTTACCGGTTCATTTACATCGCCACTACAATCAACACTTTTCATGTATGTAACATCGGGGGTACTTACCTGTATTTGCTCTGGATATGAACCAGCTGCAAGTCCTTCTTTCAATCGTACATAAACATCAGCATTAACCTCTCCCAATGTGTGTGGCAGCATAATATCAGTAGACTGAAACGTTGAACCATCAACCGAAATTTCGTAATTAGTCGGTGGATGAACAATAACCAGATTGGTTAAATTGGATGCAGCAACCGTAAATGTTTGATGTGCCGAAGGGCCACTTCCCACTACATATATAAAATCATCCAAAGCAGAAGGTGAAACGCTCAGCGAAGGTTCTGTCGGTGTAGTAAAACTTTGACTTGTGTTAATACTCCCTTGCGTTGCTAATATTGGCCCTGCCCAAATAAAATCGCTGTAATGCGAACCTGTCCCCATTAATTGCAACGAAAAACCTATTGTAGTATTTCCTGGTTCAGAAACAGAAATATTCTCTGAAGCAATTCCATCTGCAGGCCCTCCAACAGCCGTAAACTCACCTTCGTAACTTAAGAACTGGATCAAATCGCTGTTATAACTAAGCGCTAAACCATCGGGAGATCCATTCTGAATACCACTTATACCACTCGAAAATACAGTATAATTCCCTGAAACTTCGCCTGAAGTAAAACCGTCAAGCGTATAAGTACCATACAATTCTCCGTTGTTTCCATTATACAAAGTAACTGTAAAATCAGACAAGGTATAATCCCCTGCATTTTCTATTACAACTTCAACCATTTCTCCCGTATCGCCACCATCATTATCGTAATGTAACTCATTAATCCATGCATTTGGCAATGTTGGTGTTTGGCCAACCAGGCGTGCATTTACTGACACACAAGTATATAATATAACAAGCAAGGAAATTTTAAAGATGTGGGTTTTCATTTCTAAGGAACTTTAATACAAATTAATTTCAAACAATAAAAATATAAAAATCAAATTAAAAAACATCAGGCAAACTATAATAATTTGTTAAATTTTATATATCAAAAAATACTTAAACACAGAAACCACTAAAATTTTGGAACATTAAAAAGAAATCAATAAAATTTTTCAATTAAAAAACATTTAAACAAAATGAATAAAACCAGGCAATTGGCAACTTTTTTAAGACAAAATGTTAACTCAATTTGAAGGTTCGAATAATTTTTCAAAATATTTGAATTATGTATTTTGCCACTATCAATTGTGTTGTATATTTGCCCCCTGTTTTTAAAACCATTAACCTTTAAGAGAGAGAATCGATATAATTATGAAACGGATCAATTATGTAAGCCCCGAAGAAGCAGTAAAAGTTATTAAAACAGGCGACAGAGTTCACTTAAGCGGAGTTGCCCTTACACCACACACACTCATTAAACCAATGGTTGAACGAGGCCGTCGCGGTGAAATTAAAAATGTAACCATTCAGCACATTCATATCGAAGGTCAGGTTGATTTTGCCAATCCTGAATTTGAAGGCATATTTAATTCGGAACAGTTTTTTGTTGCCGGCAACATGCGTAAACAAACTCAGGCCGGTTATGCCGATTACATTCCGGTTTTTTTAAGTGAAACACAAAAATTAATACGCGAAGGCTATATCAAAGTAAACGTAGCGATGATTATGTGTTCGCTACCCGACAAACATGGCTTTGTATCGATGGGAACATCTGTTGATTCGACACTTGCAGCAGTTGAAAATGCCGATGTTGTAATTGCAGCTGTTAACCCAAATGTACCAAGGGCATGGGGTGATGCAATGATTTCGACCGACATGATTGATTTTTTTGTTGAAGACGATATCCCTTTATACACTCACGACATGGGTGAGCTCTCGGAAATAGATACACTCATTGGAAAAAATGTTGCCGAATTAGTTGACGATGGTGCCTGCCTTCAAATGGGAATTGGAGGAATTCCAAATGCAGTACTGGCACAATTGGGCAACCATAAAGACCTTGGAGTACATACCGAAATGTTTGCCGACGGCATTCTACCCCTGGTTGAAAGCGGTGTTGTAAACGGCCGAAACAAAAAAATTGATAAAGGAAAAATGGTTGCTTGCTTCTCAATGGGATCACAAAAATTATACGATTTTATCGATGACAACCCAATGGTAGCCATGATGGATGTTGCGCACACCAACAGTGTTAACATTATCAGAAAAAACCCAAAAGTAACAGCAATTAACTCGGCTTTGGCTATTGACTTAACCGGACAGGTTTGTGCCGACTCAATTGGAACCAAACACTACTCTGGCGTTGGTGGCCAAATTGATTTTATACGAGGTGCAGGTCACTCAAAAGGCGGAAAGCCAATTATTGCTCTGCCATCGGTAACAAACAAAGGAATTTCAAAAATAAGCCCAACACTAATTCAAGGCTCAGGCGTTGTAACCACACGTGCCAATATGCATTGGGTGGTAACCGAATACGGTGCTGTAAACCTATACGGCCAACCGCTTCAAAAAAGAGCAAAACTGCTTACATCAATAGCACACCCCGACCATCGGGAAATGCTCGAAAAAGCAGCTTTTGAACGATTTGGCTCTCATTACCGGTTTATTCAAACATACGAATAAAATCAAAAGGCAGGTGTTCTTGCCTTTTTTTAGTCAAAAACATGCTAAAAGTCATGTTTTATTATACTTTAAGTTTATTTACTTTTGCATTTTTAATACACAATTATATAATAACCATTAATTTATATGAACATCTCACATATCGAACACATTGGGATAGCCGTTGATAATCTTGACGAGGCTATTGGCTACTACGAAAACATGCTTGGATTAAAATGCTATGCTGTTGAAGAAGTGAAAGATCAAAAGGTAAAAACAGCCTTTTTTCAGGTTGGCGACACAAAAATCGAATTGCTTGAATCGACCGACCCCGAAGGGCCTATCGGAAAATTTATTG
>CAZARW010000035.1:0-29004 GCA_964487645.1 uncultured Prolixibacteraceae bacterium | reverse complement strand
ATACCCATAAAAAAAACGCTCAAGTAAACTTGGCGTTTTTTTTATGAATATATTTTGTGGGCGATGAGGGATTCGAACCCCCGACCCCTTGGGTGTAAACCAAGTGCTCTGAACCAACTGAGCTAATCGCCCTATTATTTTGAACTTTTTTTTAAAAGCACAAGTCAAATCAGCGATTCGTACTGTACTTCCTCAAAAGCGATGCAAATATAAATCAATGTTTCATTCTTGCAAATAAAAAAATGAATTTTCTTGAAAAAAAAATCAAAAAAGCCGGCAAGTACCGGCTTATCAATTTCTTTATAAGAGATTTAAGTTATACTTCCTCTTGCATCATTTCTTGTGCCCGTTCAAGTATCGATGAATCGTCCAATAATACGACTCCGCCATCCGGCCCCGGTTCCATATGTATTCCTACCGATTTTCCATTTGTATAGTTAGCTCCCCCAAAATAATTCCTGACGGTCTCAACCTCTACATTAAACTCATCGGCTAACTTTCTCATTGCACCGTCAGGCAAACTATCTTTAATTTTCCGAAGCTCATTAAATGTTATTTTCTTTGTCATAGCAATAAATTTTATTGGTTATAAATAACAATCACATCACATAAATTTCCTATAAATTTAACAGATTATTCTAAAATAAAAAGTGCTTTTCAATATGAAATGAGTTTTTATTTAAATACACATCGCAAAATGCATTTTATTATTATGGTCGATAGCTTATTATACAAAGCTTACCGCAAAACACTACTTTGAGAAAAAACTATTAGCATCAACACACTTTAACATTTTTTAGTAAATGCTTATACTCCGAATATGTAAAATCGGCAATACCTATACTAATAGGTAAATGTATTTTGAATAGAATAAATTGCCTGTTGCAGTTTTGGCCTGAACGAAGAGCTTGAAATAAGAGTATTTTCACGGCTGGGAAATACTCTGTTCGACATAAATACAAACAACAATTGATTCTCAGGATCGCTCCATACAAAGCAACCGGTATAGCCACTGTGGCCAAAACTCCTTGTGCTTACAGCCGGAGCAGGATATGCTTTTTTAATGCACTCGACATTTTTATCATTATCGATATAGGGCTTATCAAACCCTAAACCCCGTCGATTATCATTTTCGGGAAACTGAATATCGGTATATAAATCGACTGTTTGTGGTTTTAAATAACAAAAATCGCCATAAGTGCCTTGATTCAGATAAAACTGCATCATTTTAGCCAAATCGTTTGTAGTCGAAAATAACCCGGCATTACCCGATACTCCTCCCATCATAGCAGCCGTTTCGTCATGTACAAAACCTTGTAACAATTCGCAACGGAATTTGTCGTCGAGCTCAGTTGGCACAAAACGTTCTGTTTCGAAAAAACGATAGGGATTGTATTTAATCGTGTGTATGCCTAACAGTGCATATATGTTTTCGGTAAGGTATTTTTCGTAATCAACGTGTAAAAAATTTGTAATCAAATCAGGAAAAAGCAAAAAGCCAAGATCCGAATAAGCATACTTCTTTTTTTTTCGAAGTTTCTCGCTGGCGACATAATCCATAATATAATATTTATAATCGTTTCGGATATACATTGATGAAGATATCCTACGTGAAAACATTTGTGAAGGGTTTTTCCGCACTATGGTTTCACGATATTTACGCCCATTTGAAGTAACATTGCTGTAAAAAGCTACCCAGGGCTTAAAGCCGGCCTGATGTGTAAGTATTTCGCGCAGTGTAATCTTCTCTTTATCGGATTGTGAAAAAGCCGGCCAGTATTTACAAAATGGCTCATCAAGTTTTAACAAGCTGTCTTCGGTCATTTTCATAATAACCGGCAGTGGCCCAATTACTTTTGAGAGCGAAGCTAAATCGTATACATCAGTAGTTTTTAAAATTCGCAAACTATCGTATGTATGAAAACCATATGCTTCATGAAAAAATACTTTCCCGTTTTTAGCCAGCAAAACCTGACATCCGGGAAACATTTTCTGCTGAATACCCTCAACAGCAAACGAATCGATAGTGTGGTGCAATAATCCTGAGTCAAATCCTACCTCCTCGGGAATTGTATACTTAAAACGGTTGTTTTTTTTTATATACACACCATGTCCTTCGGGATACTTTTGATTGATACTTACAGGCAATGTAGAACGAGCACTTATGGCTCCAAAAATTAACTGTGCTGCATATGTTTGCGATAAATAATTATCGCCGTATGTAATTAAGGCTGCTTTTGATTGTTCAATCTCGTTAAAGCATGAAAGAGCATATGGATTTGTAAAAAACGAAAAGACAGAATGTGTGTTGCTTGCAAATTTTTCAACAGCATACTGATGATATGCAGCCACCTGATAATTGTTTCGTGCCAGCATACTGGTTCCATATATTCCGGCAATAACTAAATTGTATTTAGTTTTTATTTGGGCCAAAACCTTATCAATTTGCTGATTTGTAGCTCCTGCCCCGATAAAAAAATGATCAACTTCAGTGTATTTTTCTAATGTTTGCTGAAAAGATGTAAGCTCATTTTCACCAATAGCAAGCGAAGCAACTTTTAATGTATCGAGTCTTTGTAAGGGCAAAAAAGCACTATCGGCATGAACCACGGTTATGCTTTGCTGATATAGCAAATTCGACGTTAAAACAAATTCGGGCTTATTTAATCGTTTCGTCAGATTATCCATATCAACAGGAATTGCTTTATTTAAGCCAAGCCATTTTTTTGCGAGCAATACTTTCCGGCATTTTTCATCAATTTGCTTATTGGTAAGCTCTCCTGTTTTTAATGCTTTTATAATTGCTGTAGTAACAGTTTGCGGATCGAGAATAAATTCAATTACATCGACCCCGGCTTTAAGCGCTTTAACGGCTGCCTGTCCTTCGGAATAATATTTTGTAATTCCTTTCATGTTCATACCATCGGAAAACACCAGGCCTTCAAAACCAAGCGAATCGCGCAATATGTGAGTCATAACATTCTCCGACAAAGTTGCCGGCAGGCCCTTATTGTCAATTTCCGACATGTTGATATGAGCAGTCATAATACCGCTTATCCCACTATCGATTGCCATTTTAAAAGGCACAAAATCGGATTTCACCAAATCACTGTATGGCCTGTTAACCACAGGTAATGTAAGATGTGAATCGTACGAAGTATCGCCGTGTCCGGGAAAATGCTTTGCCGAAACAATAATATTTTCATCCTGCATCCCTTTAGCATAAAGCCAGGTTTTTGCAGCAACCCGATGTGGATTTTGTCCAAACGAACGGTAATTTATTATCGGATTATTCGGATTTGTATTTACATCGGCAACAGGGGCAAAGTTAACGTTAACACCAAGCATGCGACACTGTTTCCCTACCTCGCGCCCCATACGATAAATCAATGAATCGTTTGCTAAAGATCCCAGGCCAATTAAATGCGGATACGAAACAACCGAATCGAGGCGCATCGAAAGCCCATTCTCGGCATCGAGTGCTATAAACAGAGGAATTTTTGACAAGGCCTGATATTGATTTGTCCTAAGAGCCAAATCATGAGGCGAATTTTTCAGAAAGAGCACACCTCCAATATGGTTGTTTTTAATCCATGCTGCAATTTGCTGCTCATTGGTCTTTCCTTGCTGCGGATAAGTAGTAACCATAAGCAATTGCCCGATGCGTTCTTCGAGAGTCATTGTGCTCATTACCGAATCGGCCCAGTTTGTATCATCGGTATAAAAAGGAATTGTTGTTTTACCTTGAGTAATACTGTATAAAAAAATAAAAAAACTAAGAAGAATATATATCGGGTATCGCATAATAATTTCAAATTTTGTCACCTTTCGGAATAAATGTAAATTTAGAAAAAATAAACATCTGTAAAGAATATTGGCAAACCAAACATCAAGTTAAAAGAGTATACACATTAAATAAAAAATATCAGGGTGAAAATTTTATCGGTTTTATTTATACTAACCATATGGTTCACACAATGTAAGTCGGGATCAAACAATCATGACAAAATTATTGTAGGAGCCGAACAAGTACATGCTTACTCCCACATGTTAAGCAACAAAAAAGTAGGACTAATGGTTAACCACACCTCAATGGTTGACTCGGTACACTTGCTTGATTTTTTAATTTCGAAACAGGTCGATGTTGTTAAAATTTTTGCTGTTGAACATGGTTTTAGAGGTAATGCTGCCGCAGGCGAAGAATTTAACAACAGCATTGATCCAAAGACACAACTTCCAATTGTATCGTTGTACGGGAAAAACAAGAAACCATCGGCACAACAAATGTCCGATATTGATATTGTGATTTTTGATATGCAGGATGTAGGATGCCGGTTTTACACATACATTAGCAGCTTACATTACCTAATGCAAGCTTGTGCCGAAAACAGTAAAGAATTAATAGTGCTTGACCGCCCTAATCCGAATGGAGACTATGTTGCAGGACCTGTTCTTGATTTAAAGTATCAATCGTTTGTAGGCATGCACCCCATACCTGTTGTACACGGATGCACTGTTGCCGAAATTGCTTTGATGATAAACGGAGAAGGCTGGCTGGGCAAAAATTTGCATTGCAAACTGACAGTAGTTCCGGTAAAAAACTATACCCATTTGAGCAAATATGAGCCACCAGTTAAACCATCACCTAATTTACCAAACTATACCGCCATTCGTTTGTATCCTTCGCTGTGCTTTTTCGAAGCTGCAAACATCAGTATAGGCCGCGGCACATCGTTTCCGTTTCAGGTTATTGGATACCCGGGATGCACAATTTCCGAAATAGAATTTACTCCTCAATCGCTGCCCGGAATTAGCAACAACCCCCTTTTCGAAAATCAACCTTGCAGTGGTACCGATTTACGACAAATATCAAATATTCCACATTTTACTTTAGAGTATTTTATTGCATTTTATAATTTGATGAACAATAAAGATCGATTTTGGAAAAGCAAACGATGGATTGAACTCTTAGCAGGAAACGACAAATTATACAATCAAATTAATGAAAAAATACCTACTGAAGATATTCAAGCGAGTTGGCAACCCCAATTAAACAATTACAAGCAAACAAGAAAAAGATACTTACTGTACCCCGATTTCGAATAGTTATGCAAGCAACTACCCTTTTGGCAATATTTATTGGATATTTTTTATTGCTTCTAGCAATATCGTACATTGTTGGCAATAAAAGCAGCTCAAAAAGTTTTTATACCGGCGATCGCAAATCGCCATGGTTTGCAGTAGCTTTTGGTATGGTAGGCGCTACTCTTTCGGGGGTTACATTTGTTTCGGTGCCGGGCGAAGTAGCCAACAGTGCTTACCACTATTTTCAATTTGTATTGGGAAACTTTACCGGTTACATAATTATTGCCATTGTTCTTTTACCGTTTTATTACAAACAAAAAATTATATCGATTTACACGGTTTTATATGAAAAAATGGGACGTCAGGGATATTTAACCACCTCGGGGTTTTTTATTTTTTCGAAAATTATTGGTGCAGCATTCAGACTCTATCTGGCAGCACTGGTAGTGCATTTGGCGATAAGCAAACCACTGGGAATATCGTACGAAATAACCGTTTTATTTTGTCTGTTGCTCATTTGGCTATACACTCAAAAGTCAGGTATAAAAACGGTTGTATGGTCAGACACCCTGCAAACAGCCATATTGCTAATTGCAGTAATAGCAACCATAACGGCCATTAGTAAACAACTAAACCTATCGGCAAACGAATTAATTACAGCAATCAGCGATTCATCAAATTCAAAAATTTTTGATTTCAGAATAAACTCATCGCAAAACTTTTTTAAACAATTCTTTTCAGGAATTATTATCACAATTGCCCTAAACGGATTTGATCAGGACATTGTGCAAAAAAACCTCACATGTACCAGCAGCCAAAAAGCACGAAAAAATATGCTGGTATTCAGCGTTTTATTTGTTGCGACAATTTTTATGTTTCTTGTGCTTGGCTCACTAATTCTTATTTATGCACAAAATGCAGGAATTGTTGTGCCGGCAAAAACCGACGAACTACTGCCCAGTATAGCTCTTAATCATTTAGGAGCAACTGTTGCAGTGTTGTTTATTTTAGGAATTTCGGCAGCAGCATTCTCAAGTGCCGACTCAGCAAGTACCGCTTTAACCACTGCGTTTTGCATCGATTTTTTGCGCATCGAAACCCGAAGTAAAAAGTATCAGAATACTGCACGCAAAATTGTTCACCTCGCATTTAATCTCATCATTTTTATTGTAATTGTACTTTTTTATAAACTAAACAACGACAGTGTTGTAAACTCAATTTTTAAAGCAGCAGGCTACACCTATGGACCAATATTTGGCATGTTTATGTTTTCGTTTTTTATTAAACGGAAACCTTTAAAAAACCTGATTTTACCCATATGCATTGCTTCGCCGGTTTTAACATTTATATCGACAGTTGTTCTCAGTAAAATTATCCCGGGGTATTCTTCGGGTTTCGAATTAATTATTATCAATGCAGCAATTTGCCTGGGCTTATTGCTTCTTTTCTCAACAAAAACATCAAATGTTAAAAAAGTTTAATAAAAGAATGAGAAACAACACATTGAATTTTGTAATTTTGAGAAAAAGCAATAAAACAATACGCTTGTATTTTGAAAACACACGCTAAAAAAATTATTTTAAGCATACTTGCTGCAATGCTCATTGCTTTGTGGTCGTGTAGTGACGAAAACAGCTTATCTCCAGACCAAAACAACATTTCCTTTTCGTCCGACACGATAGTATTCGACACCATTTTTACAAGCATTGGTTCAATAACAAAATCGTTCAGGATAATCAACCCGTCAAACAATCCGATTCAAATAACCGGTATTGAACTTGCAGGTGGTTCATACTCGCCATACAAGCTCAATATCGACGGGCAAATGAGCAACAGCGCATACGATGTTGAAATACCCGCACACGACAGCATTTACATTTTTGTTGAACTTACAGTTGATCCCAACGGTAAAAATCATCCAATGATAATACAGGATTCTGTAATTATTCTTTCGAATACACAAATATACGACATCGATTTGCTTGCATGGGGACAAGATTTTGTTCCGATAAAAAATCAAATAATCGGAGATTCTCACTGGACTGCCGAGAAGCCATATTTAATATACGACATTGCAATAGTCGATTCAGGGCAAATTCTTACAATTGACCCGGGCACCGAAATTTATTGCAATAATAATGCTCTATTAGCATCGGTTGGCACTATTATAGCAAAGGGAACACCCGACAAACCGATTCTTTTTAAAACAAACATGCGCGAAAATATGTACAAACATTTGCCCGACCAATGGCATGGCATTTTATTATTTCCGAATAACTCACTAAATATTTTCGAAAATGTAATTATCGAAAATGCACATACAGCTTTACAGGTTGGTACCTTTGAATACAAAGGAACAACCAATGCCAAACTTCACAATGTGCGTATTGCCCACAATGCTCATACAGGCATTATGGCTCTTAATGCAAATATCGAAGCTTCGAATGTTCTAATATACGACTGCCACATGCATGCAGTGGCTTTAATGGCCGGAGGCGATTATAATTTTACACACTGTACTATTGCAAATTACCAACATGCACTGAGAAAAAATTCAATCCCGGCAGTTCTTATATCAAATACAATATCGAATAGCTCAAAAAATAAAAAATTCTCCAATGATTTAAACCGTGCTTCGTGGAGCAATTCAATTATATGGGGCAATCAGAAAAATGAATTATTGCTCGAATTTGATGAAGAGATACAATCAAACTTTGAGTTTACAAACTGCTTTATTAAAACAAACGATTCGGTTATTGTTGAATATAAAAAACAGTTCGACAACACATATTTCACAATCGATCCACAATTTTTCGACATTAGCCAATACAATTTCAAACTCGATTCATTATCGCCACTCATTAACGCCGGATCGAAAAAACATGCTCAGGATATAGCTTTTGATTTAAGCAACACATACCGCCTTGCCGACAGTGCTCCCGACCCCGGAGTTTTTGAATTTATCAGCAAAAAAAACAACAATGACGAATAAACATGTTAAGAATTTTTTAGTAAGCCTTGTAGCTTTTACAATATGTATTTATGCATATGCCGAAAATAATAAGGAGAAAAATGCGCACAGAATAATTTTTTACAACACCGAAAACCTTTTCGACACATACGATGACTCAATAAAACACGACGAAGAATTTTTACCCGATGGTTCACGTTCATGGAACAAGTACAAACTGAACAACAAACTGAAGCGAATTTTCCAGGTAATAATGGCCAGTTCCGAAGGAAATATGCCAACTGCAATAGGTTTGTGCGAAATTGAGAATTTATACGTTCTCGAAGCGCTTTTAGATCGTACCCCTTTAGGAAAACTTGGGTACAAAATTGTTCATAAAGAATCACCCGACCGGCGAGGCATTGATGTTGCTTTTTTATATAATGTCGATAAATTTACCCCGATTACATACGAAGCTATTTCTGTTGTAAATCCAAACGATAAACATTTTGCCACACGTGATATTTTATATGTAAAAGGATGCATTAATAACGACACACTTCACTTTTTTGTAAATCATTGGCCATCGAAATATGGAGGTACCATCGAAACAATTCCGTTACGAGCGCTGGCTGCAAAACATTTGCGAAATAAAACCGACAGCATAATGCAAAAGCATGTTGGGGCAAAAATTATTGTCATGGGAGATTTCAACGATTCGCCTATCGACGAGAGCATTACAAAACACTTACAGGCTTTTAATGTGTTTGAAAACATTAACGATACTTCGCTGTACAACTTATCGTACAATGCTGCTCAAAACGGCATTGGAAGCATAAAATTCAGAGGTAAATGGGAACTGATTGATCAATTTATTGTAAGTGGTGCACTTATAACGAGTAAGGGCATGTACACCCCTCAAAAGAGTTTTACTGTTTTCAGGGCTCCGTTCTTAATGGAAAAAGACGAAGGTTTTTTGGGCGAAAAACCTTTCAGAACATATATAGGATTTAAATACAACAATGGGTTTAGCGACCACCTGCCTGTATATATTGATTTATACCACAAGGAAAAAAATAAATAATTAATTCCTTTTTTTTAACCCCAACTCATCTGCTATTTTGAGCATATAAGCAAAAGCCTCGTCATAATTATTGTGTATTTTACCATCAAGAATTGCTTCTTTTATTGCATTTTTAATCATACCAACTTCACGACAAGGTTTTAAACCATAATATTGCATAATTTCCTCGCCTTTAACCGGTGGTTGAAAATTTCTGACTGCATCTTTCTCTTCAATTTCTTTTAATTTCTTGCGAACAAGTTCAAAATTTCTCAAAAAAGTCTTAACCTTTTTCTCATTTTTCGAAGTAATATCAGCTTCGCACAAGGTCATTAAATCATCAATATCGTCTCCAGCTTCGAACAAAAGGCGCCGCACTGCCGAATCGCTCACGCCCTCTTCGCTTAAAACAATAGGCCGCATATGCAAATTCACAATTTTTTGAACATATTTCATTTTTTCGTTCAAAGGCAATTTTAGCCGCTTAAATATTTTTGGAATTATTTTGGTTCCCACATAATTGTGCCCGTGAAAAGTCCATCCCAAACCATCGATGTATTTTTTGGTAAGAGGTTTCGCAATATCGTGAAATAATGCAGCCCAGCGCAACCACAAATTGTTCGTTTTAGGAACTATCTGATCGAGCACTTCAAGTGTATGATAAAAATTATCTTTATGAGCTACCCCATTTTTCACATCAACACCTTTGAGTTTCGATAATTCGGGTAAAATAATTTCAAGCAAACCTGATTTATCAAGTAAAATAAAGCCTTTTGAAGGCTTATCGGCCATCATTATTTTATTCAGCTCATCAACAATTCTTTCGGACGACACAATGGATATGCGTTTTTTGTATTTTGCAATTGCAGTAAATGTGTCCTTATCGATGGTAAAATTTAGTTGCGTAGCAAACCGAATAGCACGCATCATCCGCAAAGGATCATCGTCGAAAGTTATTTCAGGGTCAAGCGGTGTTTTAATTAAGCCTTGTTCGATATGCGCCAATCCGCCAAAGGGATCAATTAACTCTCCAAAATCTGAAGCATTCAGGCTTATTGCCAAAGCATTAATCGTAAAATCACGCCTATTCTGATCATCTTCAATTGTACCATCCTCAACCACTGGCTTACGCGAGCCACGCTGATACGATTCTTTTCGGGCACCTACAAACTCTAAGTCGAACCCCTGATACCGAAAATGGGCTGTACCAAAGTTTTTAAAAACCGATACTTTAAGTTTTTTATCAAGTTTAGCTGCAACACTTTTGGCCAAATCGATACCACTGCCAACTGTAACAAAATCAATATCGTTTGATGGCCGTTTAAGAATCAAATCGCGCACATAACCACCAATAACCCAGGTCTGAAATCCTAAGTCGTCAGATTTATGACTTATTGCACGAAATACTTTATTATCGATATTTTCTATAAAATTCACCTATAAATTGTTTTAAACATTTTACACACACCCAAAAAACTGAACAGATAAATCAAAACAACAATTGGGTTATATTGTGCATAATTCAGATATAAATTTTCAAATAAAGCCCTTTATGCTCACTCAGTTTAGGAACGAAAAGTCAGTGTGACAAAAGTAACACAAAAAATCTTTTTGCTGTAGTATGTTTGCAATATGAAAACAGCACAACAGATTTAATGTATAACAAATTGATGACTAAAAGCTGTATAAATTAAAAACATTGAGTATTAACACTAAAAATTATAGACTATGTTAGAACATTTAACTATCGACACATTTAAAGAAAAAGTTTTCGATTTTGAAACAAATAAAGACTGGAAATTTGAGGGTGATGCACCATGCGTTATCGACTTTTATGCCGACTGGTGCGGTCCATGCAAAATGGTAGCTCCAATACTTGAAGAACTTCAGTCGGAATATGGTTCAAAATTAAATATTTATAAAGTTGACACCGAAGATCAACGTGAACTTGCCGGAATGTTTGGTGTTCAAAGCATCCCATCTCTTTTGTTTGTTCCAAAAGATGGAAAACCACAAATGGCCATGGGAGCACTTCCTAAAGAAACATTTGAACAAGCATTTAAAGAAGTACTTGGAGTGAGTAAAGATTAAAAACAAAAAAGAGGCTTTTAGCCTCTTTTTTTTATAGTATATCGAGAAATTTTTCAAGCTTTATTCCACGCGAACCTTTAAGCAATATTAATTTGCCTTTCCAAAATTCACGAGGATTTTTTTCAATAAGTTCATCTATATGTGCATAATATGTGAAATTTGACGGAAGCTGCATGTATTTAAATATTTTCCCAACCACAAAAACCCGATTGGCACTCCTGCTGCTTATTTTATCAATAATTTTTTGATGCTCACTTTCGGCATTATCGCCTAACTCAAGCATTTCGCCTAGAATATAAACTTTCGATTTGTGCTCGATTTTACAAAAATTATCAATAGCTGCCATCATGCTGGTTGGGTTTGCGTTGTAGCAATCAACTAAAACCGACACATTGTTTTTGTCAACAAACTGTGACCGATTGTTTTCAGGCGTATACTTTTCAATAGCACGTTGTATATCAATAGGATCGACATCATATTTTAAAGCAATTCGAACTGCTGCCAATATGTTTTCAATATTGTAGTCTCCAATTAATTTTGATTTCAGATACAACCAACCCTTGGGAAACAACACCTTTGCGGTTACATACAATCCCTCTCCGGCAATATTTCCAAGTAACTGAGTCTTATCTGATTTTTGAGCATAAGTATATTTTTTAATATTAGCGGGAGCCATTTGGGCTAAATACCCATTATCGGCATTAATAAAAATGCCCTTACCGTGTTTATCGATATACCTATACAATTCACCTTTCGTTTGTATTACCCCCTCAAATGAGCCAAATCCCTCAAGATGAGCTTTACCAACATTGGTAATAATTCCGTAATCGGGCTGAGCAATATTGCATAAAAAATCAATTTCGCCGGGATGATTTGCTCCCATTTCAATAATTGCAAGTTGATGTTCGGCAGTTATACGTAACAAAGTAAGCGGAACTCCTATATGATTATTATAATTGCCCGAAGTTGCCAACACCTTGTACTTTTCGCTCAGCACTGCAGCTGTAAGTTCTTTTGTTGTTGTTTTTCCGTTGGTGCCTGTTATCGCAATGATTGGAATTTTTAGTTTATTGCGATGATAATTTGCAAGTTTTTGCAATGTATCGAGCACATTATCTACGAGTATACATTGAGGATGTTTAATTTTTTTATCATCGACAACAGCAAGGTTTGCACCATCTCGAATAGACTGAACCGCAAAAGTGTTTCCATCAAAACTCTCACCTCGTAAGGCAAAAAAGATTCCACCCTTATATGCTTGCCGGCTATCGGTAAAAACGTGCCGATATTTTTCAAAGTATTTGTAAATACTTTCAATTTGATTCCTCATAGTACGAAAATAAAAAAATCCCACTTAAAGTAAGCGGGATTTTTATGATATTCTATTTGTGTATTTTATTTATTAGCCGTTGTTGATGGAGGTCCAAGTCGTGTCATTGCACAGCGGAAACCCAAATCGTCTTTAGCTTCACGTTCATCAAGAAAACGCCTTGACCCCGGATTTAGCCAATACAGTCTATCGCGCCACGATCCTCCTTTGTAAACACGAACGCGATCAGAAATCATTGAGTTTATAACACCCTCATCAGTTTCCTGCAGATACATTTGATCTGTAGTTACGATATTGTTAGCCGGATCATCAGGTCTGTTATTTTTCCAGTTACTACCATCAATTTGCAATGATCTGAAGTCTCCATCTTCAAAATTCCGGTAATCAGCAATTGTATCAACTACAGCTCTTCCGAATTCATCAAAAATAATCTGACCATCGTCATCGTATGTATACTCGGTAATAACATTACCACGATATGGTTGAAACTCTTCAACGTCAATTGGCGACAAGGGGCGATAAACATCGGCTACCCACTCGTTAACATTACCGGCCATATTATAAAGGCCATAATCATTCGGATCGTATGAAAAAACATTCGCGGTTATGTCGGCAGCATCATTAAGAGCACCGGCCATACCCATAAGGTCACCTCGTCCACGAATATAGTTAGCTTTCATTGTACCCTTAATTTTACCTTCATCTTCGCGGATATATGGCCCCGACCATGGATACATTCGTCTTTCGGTGAGCAATTCGCCATCGGCTTCACCAATTAATCCAAGAGCAGCATACTCCCACTCAGCTTCGGTTGGCAAACGGTAATTTGGAAGCAACAAACCGTTTTCCCATCGTATTTGTTCTTCTTTTTCGCCTTGAACTCCTTGATAATGGCCATTTAAATAACCGGTTGTAGTAAAAACCTGACTATTTTGCTGAGCCGAATCGAGTGACAAATATCCCTCGCGCATTAATAAATATTCATTTACACGGTCGGTACGCCATCTGCAATAATCGTTAGCCTGAACCCAGCTTACACCAACAACAGGATACTCGCTGTAAGATGGATGGCGCAAATAGTTGCTCACATAAGGTTCGTTATATGCAAGTTCGCTACGCCAAACCAAGGTATCGGGTGTTGCCGACTTTAGCATTTCGGGATTATTCGGATAGGTTGTACGCAACCACGATAGATATTGTCGATAATCGTAATTCGTTACTTCTGTTTCGTCCATATAAAACGAGGCTACAGTTACTCGCCGGGGTTTATGATCCCATTGACGCATAACATCTTCTTCGATACGTCCCATTGTAAAAGTACCACCTTGAACGAAAACTAAGCCTGGACCTGTTTCTTGTTCAATATACTGGGGATCACTAAATCCAAACACTTCCATATCGCTCATTTGCCATCCGGTAGTTCGCGATGCAGGCCCTGTAGACCTACGACTTGTGCTTTTTGTATTATTACAACCTGTAAGGCTGATAATTACAATAATAATCAAAAATGATAATCGTCTCATTTTCCAATTTATTTCTCGTTTTGCAACAAATATAACTAAAATGATTAAAATTTATTGCATAATATTAATTTCTTTATGCGATGTAAAAATCGTTATTTCTTTTAATTATGCAAAAATAATTTCAAACATATTCCTTTTTCGACTTGTTGTTTGAAAACGTGAAAAGAATGCACTTATTTTGCCAACTTAAAAATTTTAACGATACAATACTATATGTCCGCAATTTGCGTTCAAATGTAGTAACAGTTTTAAAAATATGAAACATCTTATAATATTTATTCTCACTTTTATTATTTATTTACCTGTTTTTGCTCAAAACAATTACAAATCTCAATCGGTTTTAGCATCGGGTAATTGGATTAAAGTTTCGGCAACCGAACGGGGTATGCATAAAATAACTTACTCGCAATTACGCGAATGGGGAATTAACCAACCGGCCAATGTGAGTATTTACAACAATGGAGGATACATGCTACCCGAAATGAATAATGTACACTCTCCCGACGATTTAACTAAAATAAATGCAATTCATTCAAAAGACAACAACAGAAACGATGCCGTTTTCTTTTATTCAACCGGTTCAATCGAATGGAAATACAATAAAAACAACTCACACTTTGAACACACACTTCAACACTACAGCGAAAAAAATTATTTTTATATAACAGACAATAATGCAAAATCGTTAGCTCCTCCTCAAAAACAAATACCTGTTGAAGCTTCCGAAACAAACATAAACTATTATGATGAATATCAAGTATATCATCAAAATAAAATCAATATTCATAAATCGGGAAATCTTTGGTATAGCGACCGAATATTGCCCAACAGTTCAAAATCGGTGAGCTTTGATTTTGCACATCCTATAAATCGCAAAAAAGGATCAATTACCATATCGGCAACCAATGCAAGTACTGGCATTTCGAAATATTTCATCAATTTAAATAGCGAACCCTTTGATACAATTAATCTGGCTTCGCGATCGAAAGAGGCTGCAAAACCTCAAAAATCTATATTCCATTTTAATCCTTCATCATCGCTTACCCTTGATATGTCTTTTTCGATAACCAGCAGTACCGGCGATTCGTGGCTCCATTACATCGAAGTAAATCTTCTGTCGAAATTAACACACACTACAAATCAGCTTATTTTCAGAAACAAAGAAGCCCTGGATTACAACACCCTTTCGTACACAATTGAAACCAATGCTGATAATCCAATTTTATGGGACATAAGCTCGCCCCTTGAACCAAAAAATATCGCATTCAATAAAAATGGTAATCAGCTTGTTTTTACCGACCGGGGAGGTGCTGTTTCGGAATACATTTTATTTGATCCTAAAAATAATACAATACACGAAATTGACTTTGAAGAAAAGGTCGAAAATCAAAACATACATGGACTCCCGGCATACAATATGATAATAGTAAGCCATAATAAATTTATTGATGCAGCCGAAACCCTTGCTGAGTTTCATCGACAAACCGACCAAATGAAAGTGCTGGTTGTTGACGTCGAAAAAATTTATAACGAATTTTCATCCGGAAAATTCGATCCGGCGGCAATCCGAAATATGGTAAAAATGTTTTATGAACGTGGAATCAATACCGAAACTCCCTTAAAATACTTATTGCTCATGGGTGCCGGATCGTTTAACAACCATTTACACGATGGAAGTGTCGACAATTATATCCCCACATACCAATCGGGTATTATAGGAATTGGATCAACTTTAACCTATGTTTCGGACGATTTTTTTGCAATTTTAGGCAATAACGACGGAGCACTTGACGGCGATTTAAGCATTGGTGTTGGCCGTATTCCCTGTTCATCTCTCGACGATGCCAAAACGGTTGTTGAAAAAAACCTGCACTACTATACTCCCGAAACCTTTGGAAACTGGAGAAACTTAATAACATTTGCAGCCGACGACGAAGACAGAAACGAGCATATGCAATATTCCGAAAGGCTTATTCAGTTAATTGATGAAAATTTCCCCGGTTTCATTTTTGATAAAGTTTATTTCGATGCTTTTCAACAAACAAAAACTTCGGGTGGAAATTTTTATCCCGATGCAAAAAAAGCTGTTTTAAACCGAATCGAAGAAGGCACCTTAATTTTTAATTATATCGGACATGCAAACGAAACGGCCATGTCGCACGAAAGGGTTTTAGAAATTAGCGATGTGCTCTCGATGAGTAACTCCGACCGCTTACCGGTTTTTGTTACAGCAACCTGCAAATTTAGCCCCTACGATAAAGAAGGAAAAAGTATTGGCGAAGAAATATTGTTTAACAAAACCGGTGGTGCTATTGCCCTTTTCACAACCACTCGTGATGTTTACGGCTCGCAAAACTTTGAACTCTCAAGAATATTCTATCAAAATATTTTCACTCTCGACGATAATGGCGAAAATCTCCGAATGGGAGATCTTATCCGAATTGCAAAAAATCACGTTTCAGGCTATTCATCGTATAATAAACGCAGCTTTGCCCTACTGGGAAATCCTGCCTTAAAAATGGCCTATCCAACACACGATGTTAAAACCATATCAATTAACAACAAACCATTAAGCGACAGCATTACTGTTGGTGCTCTCGAATTGGTTAATATTGAAGCTCAGGTTACCGATATTAACGGAAATCTTATTGAAAATTACCAGGGTAAAGCAACGACAATGGTATACGATAAAGAAATCGATATTCAAACCCTAGCAAACGATGGTGGCCAGGCCTTTAATTTCCCAATACGAAATAATATTATTTACAAAGGAATATCGTCAGTTGTTGACGGCAAATTCTCTACTTCGTTTGTAATACCAAAAGACATACTATACTATATTGATAAAGGAAAAATATTTTACTATATATCAAATGATGATCATGATGGAAACGGTGCAACCGACGAATTCTATATTGGAGGATCGGCCGAAAATCAAATCATTGACGACACTCCTCCTCAAATTGATGTTTACCTGAATAACCGAAATTTCAAATCGGGCGATGACGTTTCGTCGAGCGCGTTACTGCTTGTTGACTTTAGCGACGAAAGTGGCATAAATACCCTGGGACAAGGCATTGGCCACGATATTATTGCAGTTATCGATAATGATCATTCGAACCCTATTGTGCTTAACGATTATTATTCATCACAAATCGACACATATCAAAAAGGAACTGTAATGTTCCCACTGAATAACCTCAGCCCCGGCGAACACTTTATTTCGATAAAAGCCTGGGATGTATCAAACAATTCCTCTACAAAACAAATCTCCTTTTTTGTTGAGGAGGGATTTAAAATCCATTCGGTAACCAATACTCCAAATCCGGTTGATTTTTATACAGTATTTAATATCAGCCACAATTTACCCGGCGATGCATTCGAAATCACTGTCGAAATTTTCAATTTACGTGGATATAAAGTTGCCGAAATAACCGATAATGCCGGATCGTACAATTCAACTTCGGCAACAATACGATGGGACTCGAACAACACCTTAACCCCAATTTACACCGATAAAATATTGATATACAGAGTAACCATGAGAAATCAAACAGGACTAAAAGCAACCGGTAGTGGAAAATTATTACTAAAGAATTATTAGCACAATATGTGTGTTTTCAATTCGTTATTCTATTTTTGACAGCATTTTAATTACGAAACAGTTAAAATTAAATAGTATGAATCGCTTATTTCTTATCATTTTTACAGCATTAGTATTTATATCAGGATATACACATGCACAAAAATACTCAACAACCGGAGCAGGAGTTGTTAGTTCGGCAGTACCTTTTCTTTCAATAGCCCCCGACTCAAGAGGTGGAGCAATGGGCGATGCCGGTGTAGCCACAAGCTCCGATGTTAACTCACAATACTGGAACCCCGCAAAGTACTCCTTTAACGACAAAACAACAGGTATTGCCTTATCGTATACTCCATGGTTACGAAGCATTATTGAAGACATGAATCTTTCTTATTTGGTAGGATACCATAAACTTGACGATTTACAAACTCTGTCGGCCAGTTTGCGCTATTTTGACTTGGGCGACATGGAATTCTTTGACGAGCAGGGAACAAAATTAAACAGTGGCAAACCCAACGAATTTGCGTTTGATATGGGATATGCTTTAAAACTTACCGATAACTGGTCGGGGTCAGTAGCATTCCGATACATTCGTTCCGATATTTACTCGGGCACAAATACAATTCCCGGACAAACATACAACGACTTGACAGCAGGGAACTCGTTTGCTGCTGATATTGCATTTTTTTATACAAAAGATTTCATCAAAAACCGTAAAGAATCGAATCTTTCATACGGTATCAATATCTCAAATATTGGTTCAAAAATAAGCTACGACGGCGGAAACATTAAAGATTTTATTCCGACAAACCTCCGTACCGGTGTTGCTTATACGTCCGAAATTGACCAATACAATAAAATATCAGCAACTTTCGACATCAACAAACTCCTTGTTCCTACACCTCCATATGTTATAGGCGAAGATGGAAATCTACAATTCAGTAACCAAGGAAATAACGAGATGTCGACTATTGAAGGAATTTTTAAATCGTTTTCGGATTCTCCCGGCGGATTCTCCGAAGAATTACAAGAGATTACATATTCATTGGGAATTGAGTATTGGTATGCTAATCAATTTGCTTTACGCACCGGCTATTTTCACGAGAATGCCGATAAAGGAAACCGAAAATTTTTAACCTTTGGCGCCGGCTTAAAAATGAATGTTTTTTCACTCGACTTTTCGTATATTTTCACAATGGGACGTAAAAGCCCTCTCGAAAACACATTGCGCTTTACACTAGGATACGATATTGAAAATTTCAGACGTCAGGGACGATAAACAAACATGAATATAAAAATTGGCAACGGATACGATGTACATGCACTGGCCACAGGCGAAAGCCTTTGGCTGGGCGGCATCGAAATACCGCACTCAAAAGGCACTATTGCCCATTCCGACGGCGATGTACTTATTCATGCAATGTGCGATGCTATGCTGGGAGCATTGGCACTGGGCGATATCGGAAAACATTTTCCCGATACTGACAACACATTTAAAAATATTGACAGCAAAATACTGCTAAAACAATGTAATGCATTAATTAATAATCACGGGTATTGCATTGTAAATATCGATACAACCATATGTGCGCAACAACCTAAATTGCGGCAATATATTGATACAATGAGAACAGTATTGGCAAATATTCTTGAAATTGATGTTTCGCAAATCTCGGTTAAAGCAACGACAACCGAAAAACTTGGATTTGTTGGACGCGAAGAAGGAATATCGGCTTATGCTGTAGTTTTACTTCAAAAAAAAGAATAAACTTACACCTCAAATCACTCTATTGATATTTCAATAATGACGATACCGGAAAATGATCGGAATACTTTGCTTTATGCCTGGTATAATTGTATGATTTAAAATGCTTACTATAAAAAATATAATCGATACGATACGAAGGCAGCTTACCCCGATACGAATTCGAAACACCTACCCCCGACTCTACAAAAGCATCATTTAAGGTTTCACTCATTTGCCGGTAAGTATACGACACCGGAGTATCGTTAAAATCGCCACAAACAATTACCGGGTATTTACACATATCAATATGCCTGCGCAAACTGTCAACCTGAGGCGACCGACGTTTATAACCAGCCCGCAGCTTCGAACCTATGGCCTTCATCTCTAACAGCTTATCTTGCCTAAAACCTAAAGTATCAATCACCGAGTACTCGTTGGAGTTGATACCAAACGACTGCAAGTGACAATTGTATACCCGTATTGTATCGCCACTATAAACAATATCCGAAAAAATAACCAGGTTGTTTGATCCGCTAAACCGTATCTCTCCCATCGATACTATAGGATACAATGAAAATGTTACAGGCCCCGACCATGCACTTTGATGTGCCAGCTGATATTTTGTAATACCCGGAAAAACATCCTTTAATTGCGAAGGATTTAAAGTACCCGTTTTTTGAAGTTTGCTTTCCTGCAAACATATAATTGTTGCTTTTTGCGCCGAAATAAAATCCAGTATCGTTTCTTGTTTATCAGAATCAGCAAGGTAACTATAAAAATGATTTACATTATATGATAAGACTTTGATGCCTGTATCGTCGGATACAACATTACCCGAAAACTGAAAATTTTGATTATGAATTTTTACTCCGGCTAACAATACAATTGTTGAAATAAAAAGATAGCGCCTGTGAAATATACCCCAAAACACTATAAATAATGCATTAACTATTAACAAATATGGATATGCAAGCCCTAAAAGAGCTGCCCACCAAAAAAAACCGGTATTTACAAACGGAACAACATAACTTAAAACCAAAGCAAGGGCAAAAAGTATGTTAAACATTAATAAGATATTTGTTAATATTTTCTTCACGCCGGTAGTTTATCAATTCAATATTGCCAAATATACAAAAACTAGTAAAACCTTTATTCTACAAAAAACACAGGTAAAAAATAATTGATATCGAACAAGTTCAATCCTGTCATTTTTTTTTACAAAACGATGTATTTAAAACAAAATATGCGACATTTGCACAAAATTGGATAATATGCAGCGAAAAGAAAACAAGTTTGGTAAAAAACAAAACAAAAATAAACACAAAGCAAAAGCAAACAAGGGTAGAGCACGTATCGGAAAATCAAAAGCTCCGGATATCGGCACACCCACACCAACAAGTCCTAACACACGCAAACAAAATCAAAGCAGATCACAAAAACCAGTAAAAAAAGCAGGCCCAATCAAAGACACAATGAGGCTTAACCGATTTTTGGCAAACTCCGGAGTCTGCTCACGTCGCGAAGCCGATCAATTTATCGAATCGGGGTGTGTTACAGTAAACGGAAAAATTGCCGATCAACTGGGAACTAAAGTATCATTGAGCGACGAGGTTCGTTTTAACGGCCAGGCACTAAACCCCCAACAAAAAGTTTACTTAGCTCTTAATAAACCAAAAGGTTTTGTTACTACCACCGACGACCCCCAAGAACGCAAAACAGTAATGGATTTGGTTGATAAAGCCTGTAAAGAAAGAATATACCCTGTTGGCCGGCTCGATAAAGAAACTACCGGCGTATTGCTTTTCACAAACGATGGCGACATGGCAAAAAAGCTCACTCACCCATCGCATAACAAAAAGAAAATATATCATGTAGTGCTCGATAAACCTTTGAGTAAACCTAATCTGCTCGAAATTGCCCAGGGCATTACCCTCGACGATGGATTTATTGCTGCCGATGCTATCAGCTATATAAAAGACGACGATAAGCGGGAGGTTGGCATTGAAATACACTCGGGGAAAAACAGAATTATTCGTCGAATTTTTGCTCACTTTGGATACAATGTCGAAAAACTCGACCGTGTTTATTTTGCCGGAATAACAAAAAAGAACCTGCCTCGTGGAAAATGGAGATTTTTAAGCGTTAGCGAAATCAATAATTTAAAAATGATGTAATCGTTGTAATGAATCAAGTAAAACACATACATATTAATAAAACAGATAAAGACAGTTTTATTTCGATGATTTCGTCAAATCAGGGAATAATTCATAAAGTATGTGGAATTTATTGCAATACAGCCGAAGACAGGGAAGATTTATTTCAGGAAATTGTTGCTCAACTTTGGAAATCGATGAAATCGTTTAGAGCCGAATCAAAAATTTCGACATGGATGTACAGAGTAGCCCTGAATACGGCCATTACACACTTTAAAAAAGATAAACGCCGCCCCGATAAAGACTCATTTGCTTACGAAAATTTTCAAATACCCGATAAAGAATACGACAAAACATACGAAGAGCAACTGAAAGTTTTGCACAAAGCAATTGATAAATTAACCGGCATCGAAAAGTCGATTATATTACTTTATCTCGAAAATAAAAAGTATGAGGAAATTGCAGAAATTGTTGGAATTTCTCAAAATTATGTGCGTGTGAAAATGAATCGTGTAAAAACGAAATTAAAAAACATGATGGGGGAATAGACATGGAAATTGATAAACTTAAATCAGCCTGGGAGAAGGTTTCGTCGCACGAAAACAATAACCAATACACCGAAAATCAATTCAGATTATTACTGAATAAGCGAACAAATACTATATCCGAGAAAATTAAGCGAAACATAAAACTCGGGTTGGGAATCATTATTGCTGTAGTATTGGCAAGCATTGCAATCGAAATAATTACGATCCCATTACTTGATGATATTATTGACTCCGAGAAATCAAAAATCATTGAGTTTCTATCGCCTATTCTCGATTCCATTTCGTATGTCCTCATTCTTGGATCATCAATTGTTTTTTTAATTAAATTTAATAAAACCGAAAAACAATTTAACCCAAATACCGATCTCGAGAATACAATTAAACAAAAAATCCGAGTGATAAAATGGTATCGTAATCTGTTTTATCTTACTCTTATTTTTATCATCATTATTGTTTCGGCGTCGTTCACTACCGGTTTTGTATTGGGATTTTTAAATGCATCAGACAATGGAACAAGCATACCAAACAGCTTTATCTCCTGGGCAATTATAGTTCTTGGCTACATTCTAAGCCTTTCAATTATTGTAACTCTATACTACATTTTATTTAATTTGTTTTATAAACGCCTGTACGGACGGCACTTAAAACAACTTACCGCAACATTAAGGGAATTAAAAGATCCCGAAAATAACGAAAACGAATAAATGTAAATCATTTATTAAGTACTATAACCAATACCTTGTTATTTCGAATAATAATTTTGAGTACTAAGAAGATTTCACTTCTTTTGCAAAACATATTTCACACAATGGGGTGCCCAAAAATACGGGCTGAGATCAAACCCTCTGAACCTGATTCGGTTAGTACCGACGAAGGGAAGGTGTTTACAGGATATCATTTCCTGCCTCATTGGTTATTTATTAACCATTTAATGTTTACCAAAAATGAAAACTTTATTACTTTTAATCGTGTCGGCATGTATGGCAAGTACTGTTTTGGCACAATTTCAAATTGAAGGGAAAGTTGTTGACTCACAAAACAATCCACTCCCCGGTGCAAGCGTAATTGTAAACAAAACAACAACCGGCACTGTAACCGACGATGACGGTTTTTTTGTTTTACACAATCTCAAAAAAGGCAAAATTACGTTGAGTGCATCGTTTATAGGATACCTCGAAAAAAACATCAATCTTAATGTGCAGCAAAACGAGGTAATAACTATTCAGCTCGAAGAACAAACAGTACTTACCGAGGAAGTTTTTGTATATGCAACACGTGCAGGCAATAAAACTCCAATGGCTGTGTCAACGATTACCCGCGACGAGTTAGCATCACGAAACATGGGACAGGACATCCCGTTTCTTATGCAAACAACACCTTCGCTTGTTGCAAGTTCTGATGCCGGTACAGGAATTGGTTATACAAATTTCAGAATACGTGGTACCGATGCAAACCGCATTAATGTTACCATTAACGGAATACCTGTAAACGATGCTGAATCGCATGGTGTTTTTTGGGTAAACATGCCCGACTTTAGCTCATCGGTCGAAAACATGCAGGTACAACGCGGTGTTGGCACTTCAACCCATGGAGCGGGAGCTTTTGGTGCAACCATCAACATGCAAACAAGCACTTTGCAAAAAAAACCTTATGCGCAATACAGTGGAGCTGCCGGATCATTTAATACTACAAAAAATACAATACAGATTGGATCGGGCCTGCTAAATAATCACTTTAGTTTTGATGCACGCCTCTCAAAAATCGATACCGATGGTTTTATCGACAGAGCTTATTCACACTTGCAATCATATTTTGTATCGGGTGGGTACTATGCCGAAAATACCATTGCAAAAATTAATATTTTTTCGGGAAATGAAAAAACATATCAGGCATGGTCTGGCGTACCTTCCGACAGCCTAAAAACCAACCGCACATATAATCCGTATACATACGATAACGAAACCGACAACTATAAGCAAGACCATTATCAGCTACTCATTTCACATAACTATTCGCCAAAAACGAGTCTGAATATGGCCGCTCATTACACCCGCGGGCTGGGTTATTACGAACAGTACAAAACCAACGATGAACTATCAAAATACGACTTAGCACCAATATCTATTGGCGATACCATACTTACCAGCTCTGACAACATCAGGCAAAAATGGCTCGATAATCATTTTTATGGTGGAATTATTTCGTTTATTTATCAAGGCACAAAATCACACATAACTCTTGGTGGTGGATGGAACCAGTACATTGGACACCACTATGGAAATATTCTGTGGCTGGCAAATAATAATGGAATCGAAAAAGATTTCGAATGGTATCGGAATACAGGTGTTAAAACCGATATGAGTGGATTTATTAAATACGATTATTCAATTACCGAAAAATTAAGCCTTTATGCCGATTTACAATATCGAAATATCGATTTTGAAATTGATGGTATAGACGACGATTTACGCGACATAAGTCAGCCTCATAATTTTAGCTTTTTCAACCCCAAATTTGGAATATATTACAAAATATCTGACCAACACAAAATATGGGCATCGTGGGCTGTAGCTAACCGCGAACCAAACCGCAGCAACTACACCGATGCTCCAATTGACGGCCCATTACCTCAACCCGAAAAACTTAACGACTTTGAAACAGGATACGAATACATCGGGAAAAACCTGCAAATTAACATTAACGGATACTATATGCTATACGACAATCAGCTTATACTTACCGGATTAATAAACGATGTTGGCTCGGCAATAATGACAAATGTAAAAGACAGTTACCGTGCAGGAATTGAATTAAGCACAAAAATCAATATTTTGAAAAACCTGACATGGGAAGCAAACACGACACTTAGTCAAAACAAAATTTTAAATTTTACCGAATATGTCGACGATTGGGACAACGGGGGACAAATAAAATTTGAACACGGCACTACCGATATTGCATTTTCGCCTGCTCTGATAGCAAACAGCAATATTTCGTTTTCGGCAAACAAGTCGCTTACACTTTCGCTGGTTTCGCATTATGTTTCCGATCAATATATCGACAACAGCTCAAGCCAAAACCGTAAACTCGATGCGTATTTTGTAAACAATTTTAAAGCCGGATATGCACTTTACCCCGATTTTGTTGACAAAATTGAAATCAGCCTTCAAATAAACAATCTTTTAAACGCCCAATACGAAACCAATGCATGGGTATATTCGTACATATTTGGTGGTAACCGCTACAAAATGGACGGATATTTCCCGCAAGCCGGAACAAATTTCATGTTTGGAATTAACATTGACTTTTAACCTGTACTGCGGTTTTAACAATAAACTCTTATCAATAATGCATAAAAAAGCCGGATACATTCAATTGAAGTATCCGGCTTATATGTTTTTAGAATAAAGGAAGTTTTATTCTACTTCCTCAATATCTTTATCAACTAAAATACGTCCGCAATATTCGCAAACAATTACTTTTTTACGCGAAGCAATATCGAGTTGGCGTTGAGGTGGAATTTTATTAAAACATCCGCCACAAGCATCACGTTCAACACTAACAACAGCCAGCCCATTGCGTGCATTTTTTCTGATTCGTCTAAAAGCACTTAAGAGTCTCTCTTCAATTTTTTCTTCAATTTTTGCAGCTTTTTCGTTGAGTTTCTCAGTTTCAATTTTTGTTTCTGATGCAATATCCTCAAGCTCTTTTTGCTTACTCTCAAGATCCGATTCACGCTCTTTCAATAACTCCAGAGCAGTTTCAACAGCCTTCGATTTTTCGTTCAGTTCAATTGTATGCTCTTTGATCCGCTTTTCCGACAACTCAATTTCGAGAGTTTGAAATTCAATTTCTTTCGATAAAGAATCAAATTCACGATTATTTCTAACGTTATTTTGCTGATCGGTATATTTAGCAATTAAAGCTTTAGACTCTTCCATTGCTGCTTTTCGATTCGAAATTGCAGTTTCAAGATTCTTAATATCATCTTGATAATTGTTAATACGGGTTTTCAAACCAGCTACTTCGTCTTCGAGGTCTTGTACTTCGAGAGGCAATTCACCACGCAAAATTTTCAACTTATCTTTTTCAGAGGCAACTTTTTGCAGCTCAAAAAGCAATTTAAGTTTTTCCTCTATAGTCATTTCAACGGTATTCGCATCCTGCTTCATTTCAGCCATGTTGCTATATTATTAAATGTTTCAGATTAAATAGTTCATCGGATTAGTTGTCACCTCCGACAAACGGACTGCAAATTTAGAAAATTTATTTGTAACTATTTCATAAAAAAGTTCTTTAGTGAATTGTTCACTTTCAAAATGTCCTATATCGGCAAAAATGATTTTATTCCCGGCCTCAAAAAACTCATGATATTTAACATCGGCAGTAATAAAAATATCGGCACCTGCAGCAATAGCTTCGTGTAAATATGAACTTCCTGATCCTCCAAGCAATGCAACTTTTTCGATTTTGGGTTTATGAATTGCTGTATGCCGAATAACTTTACAAGCAAAAGCCTTTTTTACTTTCTGTAAAAACAATTTACTATCAACTGCCCGGGGCAAATTACCAATTACACCTAAACCTGTTTTATGATGTGTATTTTCGAGCGAATAAATATCATAAGCAGGCTCTTCGTATGGATGTACTTTAAGCATAGCCGAAACAACAGCATATTGCAAATATGCCGGAAAAATTGTTTCGATACGAACCTCGTTTTCAAAATGCAACTCTCCGGGTTTACCCACATAAGGATTTGTATTGTTACCGGCTTTAAAGCTCCCCTGCCCTTGTGTGTTAAAACTGCACGAACTATAATTTCCAATCTCCCCGGCTCCGGCATCAAACAGTGCTTTGCGAAGTGTCTCTACAGCTTTTTCAGGCACAAATACTACAAGTTTTTTTAACAAACCTTTTTGTTCCGATAAAGTGCAAATATTCTCCAATCCAAGCTTATGGGCCATACGCCAACTAACACCATGTTCAACTACATCAATATTGGTATGGGCAGCATAAATTGCAATATTATGTTTTATTGCCTTAATAATTGTACGTTCAACATCATTTTTCCCGTTAATGCGTTTCAATCCTCTAAAAATTATTGGATGATGAGCAATAATCATATCATCACCATGAGAAATTGCATCGTCAATTACAGCTTCGGTAACATCGAGTGTAATTACAGCCGAATGTACCTTATCGTTTAAATTCCCAAGCAGCAAGCCCGAATTATCCCACGACTCTTGCAACGAAGCAGGTGCAAAATCTTCAATAGCCTGAACTATTTCCCGAACATATACTTGCATAATATCAGTTTAATTAGTGATTTTAAAACGAACAAAGATTCAACAAAATATACAATTTATTGACACAAAGAATCCAATTATCTGTCAGAGCTCTTCTTTAATTTCGAGTAATAGATTTTTTATATTTTGCAGCCGCTTAATCATTTGATGCTCCTGCAGAGTATCGCTGCGGTTTTCTTTTATCTTTTGACGGGCTCCTTTTAATGTCATTCCACGCTCTTTAACTAAATAATACACGAGCTCAATTTCGGCTATCGACTCTTTCGTAAATAATCGATTTCCCTTTTTGTTTTTTTGAGGATTTATATTGCTGAATTCTTTCTCCCAATATCGAATTAACGAGGGATTAACATTAAACATATCAGCAACTTCGCCAATTGTATAAAAATACTTCTCTATTATTTGATGATTATCGGACATTGATGCAAAGTTAATCAAAACTTCGCTTAACATTTGAAGATATTGCAACGAGCTCTTCGTATTGCTGAGGAGTCAGCTCTTTAAAGAAATAATTTTTGGGATTAACAGTTCGCCCTTCTTTGTGCACTTCATAATGTAAATGCGGAGCAGTCGAAGTTCCGGTTGAGCCCACAAAACCAACAACTTGCCCACGGGTAACCTTATCTCCTACTTTTACATTAAAAGCACTCATGTGAGCATACAATGTTTCGTATCCGTATCCATGGTCAACAACCACATGCTTTCCGTGACCTGTAAGCGATGTGCGAACAGAAGTTACAACTCCGTCGCCTGTTGCATAAATATTTGCTCCCGGTGGAGCTACAAAATCCATTCCCGCATGAAACAAAGGCACATTATATACTGGGTGCATACGCATTCCGTAACCCGATGAAGTATATGTGAGATCTTTATTCGACAGAGGCATTATTGCCGGAATCGACGATAATTCTTTTTCTTTATCAAAAGCCATTCGTAAAACCTCTTCGTACGATTTTGCCTGAATATACGTTTGTTTAGAGATAACATCCAGCTTTTTTGATGTGTTAAGCACAATTTTTGATTCATCAAACGATCCTAAACCGGTATATGCATCAACTCCACCAAAACCCGCCTTACGAACCGACTTTGGAATTGGATCGGTATCAAAAATAACACGATAAATATTATCATCACGAACCTGAATCTCATCAAGCACCTGTTCTACTTTTAAAAGCTTCTCATTCATGCTAATATATCGCTCAAGCAATTCGTTATTCTCTTCACGCAGTGCTTTCATCCCGGGCGAATCATAATGCATTAGAAACAACGCAGATATACCTCCCGACACAATGAATATAAGCATAAAATAAAGACCAATACGCAATAAAACCTTTGAGAGCTTTTTGGGCACTCTTTCGTAACTTAATGTTTCGTGGTTAAAATAATATTTTGATTTCCCCATTTTTTTTGAAAAAAAACTTGGTTTTTAAACGATCTACAACTACAATTCCTATTTTTGCAAATCGATTTTATATATTTTGCAACATACAAATAACAAAACTAACATTTTTTTCAAAAAAAACTATACCAATAAAAAACATTTTACATTTTTTAATTATCAACGACTAATATTATGACATCAAAAGAGATACGAAATGCATTTTTAACGTTTTTTGAAGATAAAA
>CAZARW010000034.1:0-29555 GCA_964487645.1 uncultured Prolixibacteraceae bacterium | reverse complement strand
CATCCCTTTTAAGGATGGGGTCCTGGGTTCGAACCCCAGCTGAGTCACAAAAAAGGAGAATCAAAATTGGTTCTCCTTTTTTGTTTTATCAAACCATTACACAACAGTCATTTAGCTTAGAATTTTCTCATAAAAACAATCACAAAAAATAATGATCAGCAACTTTTTGCTAGCCATCATTTCAAGCTGGGTAAAACATTTCTTTCACAAAAGTTCATTACTGTCCCATTAAAATCTAAAAAAAAAATCTTTGTAATATTTAAAATTTAGTTGATTACAGACGTTTTCAGAGCGAACGGACTTGAATTTTTAGTTTTGCATCAGATTAATCTGATTGCATATGTATCAAGACATATACGTTTTTGCTCAACTGGTCTCGTTTCTGAATCGAAGCAAATTCAATCGTATTGTTGCCAAATACAATGGAGACAAATACGTGAAGCATTTCACTTGTTGGAATCAACTGCTAATTTTCATCTAAATTCGGATTCAATAAAATATCATCATTGGGAATATCGAGAAAGCAATTGTCGCCTGCCTGGCCTGTACGAATTTCATCGAACCAACGCCCTTCTGGTTCTCCGGCAAACTCCCAAGCTCGTTCCTGTACAACCGAATCGGCAAAAGCATCGGCACTCAGCCCGGTTTGAATATCGTATTTTGAGGCTGAATAAATATCGACATTATTCGCCCTGCGACGGATCATGTTCAGGCACTCATAAGCTTTGTCGTTAACAGTACCCAATTGGGCAGCAGCTTCGGCATAAGTTAGCAGGGTGTGTGCGTAACGATACAAGTATACTTTTTGCATACCATAATAGTCGATACTAATATCTGAAAACATTGAATTTTCAGATAAAGTATCAATATTCTCAATCATATCGGAATAAAATTTCCCGTATCCAATTTTCATTCTTTTACTATCAGTATCAATATTGTCGATATAAGTAGATGTGTTTGCATAAAATATTTTATTAAGAAAAGTAATATCTCGACGGTAGTTTTTGGGATAAGAATTATAAAAATTATCAGTTGCAGCCCAGTAATTCATGAAATTGTGATAGTAACCAAAATAATATATCAAACCACTTTCGGGATAATACATGTAACTGGAGTGTGCTGTAAATAAATTACCTGAAATATGAACTCCAAAAATCGTTTCGTCGGAGAGTGCTGTTGATTGTAACCAAAGTGAAGCAAAATCGTTTTCTAATTCAAAACCGAAAAACGAAGCACTATCAATTACTTGCTCTGCAGTTGATGCTGCTAATTCATATTTTGTTTCATTGTTAACAGGATATCCTGACCAATATAAATATACTTCGGCTAGCAAGGCTTTTGCTGTTCCTCTATGAGCCGTAACTCCCGGTATTCGTGAATTGCTTTTATTTTGTGGTAATAGTATTTGGGCTTTTTCCAAATCAAACTCAATAAATTCGAGTATCTCGTTATATGATGCTTTATTAATTATATAGTTAATGTCAACATCGTCGACAATAGGTATTTCTCCATATATTTTGGTTAATCGAAAATAGCAATATGCTCTGATGAAATAAGCTTCGCCAACTATTTTTTTGATTTCAATGTTCTCGGCCTTGCTATTATTATACTGAACAATAATGTTGTTTGCCGATGTAATTGTTTGGTATAAATCTTTCCACGAAGAATGTTCTATTGGTAATATGCTCGAGATTTCTCCGCTATTGTCAAAATACGAATAACATGCAGTACCGTTATATATATCGCTGCCTTTTGTACTAGGATAGAAAAATGACAAATCGTTCATTTGCTCTTCGAGTAAAGCATATACTCCATTAACTCCATTTTCGTAATCGGAGAGTGTTGTAAGTGTCGAGATACTAGTTTCTTCATCTCGAAAAAACCATGAACAACTTTGGAGTAAGATGCAGCATATAAGAACAAGACCTCCCTTACCCCCTCCCAAGCAGAGGAATGAAGTGCGTTGTTGCTTAAGGTTGGTTTTATATTTAGTGTTATTTCGATCTCGAGTGTTCGGGAGTGAAATCCGCCCGTTTCTGAAAGAGATTCCTCCTTCTTTTTCGTCGGAATGATTCCTCATGTCGAATTTTTTATGTTGTTCCATTTTGTTTCACAGTTTAAGATTTACTTTAAAGAATACAGATTTTGGAGATGGGTAAGCTCCTTTGTCAATGGCATTGTCCGAAAAATTATTATCGGTGTAAATAGTTGCTTCGGGGTCGTATCCTTTATATTTTGTAAATGTAAACAGATTTTCGGCACTAATTGTAAAATCACATTTCATACCGGCAATTGTTTTTTTGGGTGAATAAGTTAACGAAATTGTTTTTAGCCGTATAAAATCGGCATTGTCGATAAAAGCCGATGATTCGTAGAATTGTTGCTTTGTTACTGCCGTAATAGAATCGTTATAGTAGTTTAGTATGTCACTATTTATACCTGTTATTATTGTTCCTGCTCGTGTTGCATTATATTTATCGACACCCCATACTGAGTAAAACACCATATTTAAACTAAATTCTTTATAATTAAATGTCGATGAAAAATTCCATGTAAAGTCGGGCAATGAATTTCCAATTGTTACTTTGTCGTTTCTGTCAATTTTTTTGTTTGTAGTATCGGCATTACAGAAGGCTAAATTTCCAATGTTGACAAAATTTATGTCGTTTTCGTATTTGCTATCCCACTCTCCCAAACATTTATAACCATATATGTCGCCCAGTGTTTCTCTTTCTTTAATTTTGAAAGTTGGGAAGAAAATATTATCATTTTCAAAAATCATATCATTTCCGTCGGCTAATTTTGTTACTCGCTGATTCGATTTTGAAAAATTAAAATTCAGAAGGCAATTAAAATCGTTTTTTTCAACAGGAATTGCATGTACCGAAAATTCATAACCGTTAACTTCAATATTACCCAAATTCAAGAATGTTTCACCACCTCCGTAATAGTAAGGAATGTTTCGATTAACAATTTGATTGCCAATATGTTTGTTGAAATATGCACCATTAACGGTTAAACGATTATTAATCAAAGAACTTTTAAAACCAATACTGGTTTCGGTAGTATACTCGTGCCGTAAATTATGATTTGCGAGTTGACTAATATAGTTGCTATTAAGTAACGTTTTTCCATCTGAGAAGGTAATATTGTTGCAAATATCGTTCGATAATCCATTAAGAGGATAATTACCACTAGTACCGTAGCTTGCATAAAGATTTAAGTTGCTAACTGTGTTCGTTTTTGGGAAAAATGGTTCGTTTGAAACACTCCAACTAAAAGAACACGATGGAAATAAAGTATAATAATCAATAAAAAGACCTTCTTTTAATCGGCTATAGTTAGCAATTGCCGATAAAAAATAAATTTCGCGAAAGTTATAGCTACCGTGTAGTATATATGAAGTTAGCTTTCGAACAACAGAACCATTTTCTCCGTAACTAGCCATTGAATTGCGCAGAGTATAGTGTTCCGGCATTTTATGTGCTATTGTATCAACTTTCCACCAAAGATTATCGGCATAATATCTGTGTGCAGCTACAATATTTAAGGTGTGTGAATTCCATGTGCGATTATAATTAATATTTAATTGGTGGTTTAATAAGCGAACTTCTTCATTACTAGTGAAAATAATAGGGTATATACCTCTGTAATTTGATTTTATTTCGGAGCTGTAATACATGTCCGAGTCATAATTCGATTTGCGCATCATTATTGCCTCAATAGCATTAAAACTAAAGTGCTTATTTAGTTGATATCGAAACATTATGCTTCCTGCATGGTTTTGTGTAGTTAATTGTACATTGTTTTCATTAATAAGATTTTCAAAATTTTCAATATTATTTAATTCGCTATTGGCTGCAAGTAAACGATTATTAAGATTATACGGTCTGCAATCGGGATAATCGTTGTAAATTAAAGAATCAGGGATTGATTCCAATAGTGGTGATTTATTTATACCTTCGAAAATTATGCGGTTTCCCCCATATGTATTTTGGTTGTTTTTATTGTTTTGGTAACTTCCCCTATAGCTAAGATTAACTGCCAGTTTATTTCCAAAATGTCTTCCGCAACGTGCTGTTATTGTAGCTCGTTGAAACGATGCTCCTGCAATTATTCCTTGTTGGTTCAAGAAACTACCGGATAAGTAATAGTCGGTTGATTTTATTTTGCCACCTGACGAAAGGTTCACTTCATTGGATAATCCTAGTTTGAAAATCTCCTTTTGTCTATTATGATCAGCTAGTGAATCGGAATAAGTCGGATAATATCGGTGAAAATTTGAATTTATTTTATCTTTAGCAGTATACGTTGACTCTATAAAATCTTTAGTATCCAAAAAATCGTAATAATTATTGAACCACTGAAACCCCGATCGATAAGAAAAGCTTAGTTTATTCTCACTAGTTTTTTTGGTATCGATAAGAATTACCCCATTTGCTCCCTGATAACCATACAAAGCTGTTGACGAAGCATCTTTCAGTACCGTTACACTTTCAATGTCGTTCATGTTTAAATCGGCAATTCCTAAACTGGCAAGGTTTACAATAGGAACCGGGACACCATCGATCACATATAAGGGTTCTGCCGATGAAAAGAACGAAGCCTGACCGCGTATGCGTATTTTTTGGTTATCGCCCGGTGCACCCGAAGTTTTTGTAGCCCAAACACCGGCAAGGCGTGCATGCAAAATATCGGAAGCATTCGAAGTATTCAGTTTTTCAATTTCAGCAGATTTAACAGTAGGGATTTCACGACCATAATCCATATTGCCAAAGAAACGGCGCTGCGCTATTATTTGCACTTCGCCAAGGATTTCCTCGTTCGGGACTAATTGGACATTTAGCTTTTTAGCGCCCGTAAGCTCTACTTCTTTTACAACTGGTGAACAACCAATAAAACTATAAACTACGGTATAATTTCCATATGGGAGCTTTAATTCGTAGTACCCATTTTCGTTGGTAACAGTTCCTGTTGTTGTGCCTTTTATATATACGTTTACTCCAATGAGTTTTTCCATTTCTTCATTGGAAGAAACATAACCGGACAAAATAACGTTGTTTTGTTGTGCATGCAATAAGGTAATGTTAAATAACAGAATAACATTAATAAGGAATGTTTTTATTTTGAAATTTGAATACATGGGGTCTTTGTGTTTGGTTATTTAAAAGTATTGTAAATATAATTTGTCTGCAAAAAAAATATCTATGTTAATCAGCATGTTTATTACATTTGGAAATCAAACATACTTATATGTCCTTTATCTCACATAACTTTAATTTCTAATGTTTTCCTTTTCACTCCTTTCATTACGGTTGAAGCCCCCCCCTCAATTCCCCCTGAAGGGGGAAAGTTTGGGCTGTACAAATTTGATACAGATCACTTTGCCGTACTTTTAATGATAGATTTTGTATTCTATTCATTATCAATAGATCATTTCTTCGTTTCTCATTGTGATGACGGTTGTTTTTTGCGTCAATGCGATGACGGTGTTTTAAGTAGGATACATTCGTTTGCGTTTTAGGCGAATGGTTGAGGTAATTTCGTCGGGAAATTGGCGTTGAACTGAATTGTCGTGGGTAACTAATAAATGGGCTTCTTCCAGAAGTGATTTTTGGAGTGGGTACAAAAATTTTATTTGTAGTTGTAAATCCTCGTATTGATGCTCTGTAGTTATGTAACCTGCTCCTGAAGCTGCCTTTTTATACAGTGAAATGGTTGAGTGGTCGAGCTGTAATATCTTTGCAAGGTAACGATTAGGTATGGTATTTATTGGCTTAGACATACTCTTTCTGGCGCGTCCTTCTTTTTCGCAACGGCTGTCGATCGAGCCAATTTATATACCTGATACTCCATGCATAAAAAGCCATTATTTTGTAATCTCCAATTTGAAGCGTATAGACTTTATATGGCATAGTTATTATATCTATAAAAACCATTATTTTTTAAATTGACTCAAAAAAACATTTCTTTATAGGTATAAATCAACAAATATTTGTATTATTATCGGCATCTCAGTGAGATTACTAACTATTTTATGTCTAACTATTAACTTACAAGTATTTATGAAAATTAAAGCAACAGTTTTATTATCGTTGCTGGTATTAGGTGCTACAAGTACTTATGCCCAACTATCAAAAAATCCAAATAAATTTTTGGGCAACATTACCACAATGTATTCTATCCGAAGTGATTTCAGTACGTATTGGAATCAGTTAACACCTGAAAATGAAACAAAATGGGCATCGATTGAAGGTACACGTGATGTTTATAATTGGGAAACGGTCGATCGGCAATATCAGTATTGCAAGGATAATAATTTCCCGTTTAAGTTTCATTGTCTTGTTTGGGGGTCTCAATATCCTAATTGGATGGATAACCTTTCACAAAGTGAGCAATTAGAAGAAATTACTGAATGGTTTGATGCTGTTGCCGAGCGATATCCCGATATAGAATACATTGATGTAGTAAACGAAGCGCTTCCCGGGCATGCACCGGCACCATTCAAAAACGCACTGGGTGGCGATGGTGCATCGGGATACGATTGGATTGTAAAATCATTTATTATGGCTCGCGAGCGTTGGCCCCAAGCGGTGCTTATTTATAACGACTACAATACATTTCGGTGGAATACCGATGGCTTTATTGATTTGCTGCAAAAAATAGTAGCAGCCGGCGCCCCGATTGATGCCGCAGGATGTCAGGCTCACGACCTGAACGATATGTCGGGTGCCGCTTTTAAAACAGTCCTCGAAAAAATACACAACGAAACAGAGCTTCCTATACTTATTTCAGAATACGACATCGATAAAGAAGATGATCAGGTACAGTTGACACGTTTTATGGAGCAAATTCCAATTATGTGGGAGGCTGATTATGTTGCAGGAGTAACCCTTTGGGGGTACATCTACGGCTCAACCTGGGTTGATCATTCGGGGTTGATTAAAAATGGAGTTGAACGTCCCGCTTTACAATGGCTTCGTGAATATATGCTGACAGATGCTGCAATAAACGCAAAGAGTCCGTTAATGAATGTTGGCGAATATGCATACATTACTACCTCGGCAAACATGGTTGAAATCAATACCGAAACTACAATTAGGGCAAAGGCATACAGCGAGAACGACAGTATAGCCGAAATGTTGATTTATGTGAATGATTCGCTGTTAAGCCAAAGTGCAGATTCGATGCTTGAACTCACGTGGACTCCTATTGTTGCTGATAATTATACTTTTACCCTGAAGGTGTTGAATAATGCCGACAGTATAATCTTCGAGAAAAGTTGTATGCTTAGGGTTTACGAACCAAGCACACCGTTTAACGAAGAGCCAATTGCTTTGCCCGGTATACTTGAAGCCGAAGATTTTGATAACGGAGTAAATGGTGTGGCTTTTAGCGATACCGACGATAACAACGAAGGTGGAGAATATCGTGATAGCGGTGTTGATATTGGTATGAATGACGATGGTGAGTATTTTGTTGGCTGGACTTCAAGTGGAGAATGGTTAGAATATACAGTAAAAGTTGATGAGGAGCAGTTTATGCTTTGGTCGGCAAAGGTTGCATCAGGCCTGAGTGGTTCTGCATTCAGAATATATATGGGTGATACCGATATCACCGGTACCATTTCGGTGCCACAAACTGCATCAAACAATTGGACGGTATATACCGAAGTTGAAGGCCGCACAAAGATCGCAATGCCGGTAGGAACTTACAAATTGCGTTTGGTTATCGAGGGATCGTATTGTAATATCGATAAGATAGTTTTTAGCAAAGAACCAACAGGTATTTACAACAAGAAAATTGACAAATTTGATGGACTTTATGAAGTGTTTTCTATTATGGGTATTCGTTGGGGAAAGGTTGAAGTAAACAACGGTAAAATTTCTGACTTGTCGGGTAGATTACCAAATGGAATTTACATACTTCGTAAGCCCGATGGCAGTGGAGAATCGAAGCGTATAGTAATTCATTAAACTGTGAATCGTTGAATAATGTGATAAGAAAATAGTTGTTTTACATGGCAACGTTTTAATAACGAGGTGTTAGAGTCGATACTAACACCTCGTTTTTATTTATAAAATGGCAAAATATATTTGTTTTTGCCCCTTCAGTTTAAACTTAGTAAGCATTTTGCAGTCTATTTAGAAGCTTATTTTTTTAACAATCATAAAAACTGTAGATTTCTTATTATGTACATTAAAAACAAAACTTGCTTGCCATTGGTAAGCCTTGTGATTCTGCTGGGCTTATTTTCGCAATGCAGCACAAATTCGTCGGATGGCAAGGCTGATGGTATTGCCCGGAGCGATAGTCAGCTCAGTATTGCGCCGTACTTTGTGCCGGCCACATCAAAAAAACTAACGCCCGATGCCGATGGCTTTATTCAGCGTTGGTTGCTCCTCGAGCCTATTAACAATACAATTCGTAGCAATACAGTATTTACCGACAGCTACCTTCGAGAGGCTTTTTCTAAGGAGTATTTCAAGAACCAATTCACTGTTCTTCCAAAAGATGGTGATGAAGTAACTGTTACTGTTCCGAAACTGCAGCCTGTTACAGATTTCAGAATGCGTCGAAATCAGGATGCTCTAGCAGAACCTGAGATGGAAACAGTAAAACTCAAATGGCATGCCCTTGAGAGTACAAGTTTCAACGTAAAATTGTTCAGGTTTGCTACAGGCCTCGATAAACGGCCTTATAGCGTTTTGTTTTGGGCTGTAACAGTAGTTAATAGCCCCGAAGATATTGAAAACGTTAGAATGGCCGTAGGGTCAAACTCAGCATCAATTTGGTGGCTTAATGGCCAAGAGGCTGTTTTTATGTCGGGCGACAGGCGCATGGTAATGGACGATTGTGTTTCGCAACGCTTAACCCTTAAAAAAGGGAAAAATATTATTAGAGGTGCAGTGATTAATGGTCCCGGCATGAGTGATTTTTGTGTCCGGTTTATTGATGAAAACGGACAGCCTGTAAAAAATCTTACAATTACATGTGAATAATCAGAGATAGTTTAACATCATTTTCGAAAAATAATATATAAAAAATGAAACGAATAAATATACTGCGTACAATAGCCCTGTTGTCGGTGTTTATAACTCAAACAGCGATGGCTCAAATTGGCAGGCCATTTATACACGACCCGTCAACAATTATGGAATGTGAAGGAAAGTATTACACTTTTGGCACCCGTGGTGGCGGTTTAATATCTGAAGACGGCTGGACATGGAACGAAGGTGGCGTAAGGCCCGGCGGTGGTGCTGCCCCCGATGCAATGAAAATTGGCGATCGCTATCTGATTGTATACGGAGCTACAGGCGGTGGCTTAGGAGGAAGACACAACGGTACAATACTTACCATGTGGAACAAAACGCTTGATCCAACCTCGCCCGATTTTGAATACACCGAAGCAATCGAAGTTGCTTCGACGGATGGTGATGAAGATTGCGACGCTATCGATCCGGGGCTATTGATGGATCCCGATGGCAGGTTATGGTGCTCTTATGGTACTTATTTTGGTTTTATCAGGCTAATTGAACTCGATCCCCAAACGGGGAAACGTGTTGAAGGAAATGAAGCGATTGATATTGCCATCGACTGTGAGGCGACTACAATGATGTATCGCAACGGGTGGTATTATTTGCTTGGAACACACGGTACTTGTTGCGATGGAGTAAACTCTACCTACAATATTGTTGTTGGGCGATCGAGAAAAATTACCGGACCTTATGTCGATAACGTAGGGCGCGACATGCTTAAAGGTGGTGGTAAAATGGTAATAAAAGCCGGAGGAAGAGTAACCGGCCCCGGCCATTTTGGACATATTTATATTGACGAAGGTGTTGAAAAAATGTCGTGTCATTACGAAGCCGATTTGGATCAAAGCGGCCGCAGCGTATTGGGTATACGCCCCTTGTTGTGGAAAAACGATTGGCCTGTTGCCGGCGATAATTTTAAAGAAGGAACATACGAAATTGAATCGGAAAGAAGAGGGTATGCCCTTGAACTAATGGTCGATTTTGTTCGGATGCAAGTCGGAAGGCGTGGTTTTAACCACGATCCCAATGAACCCATTGTTTCAATTCCATCGCAACAATTGTCCGATGTTATCGATACCTGGCCAAAAGGGAATATCGGGGTTCGAATTGGCGATTACATGTTTCGGCCACATCAAAAATGGACAATTACAGCTGTACCCGGTGCCGGAGGATACCTTGGGGGGCCGTATTACAAAATTGTTATTGCCGGAACCAACCGTGCATTAGCTGCAACAGCCGATGCCGAAGTAATATCAGTGCCCGAATTTACCGGAGCTCCTGAACAGTTATGGCGAATTGAACAGTTAATTGACGGAACTTATCGCATTATGCCAAAACAAGTTCCAGGTTCAACCGAACAATATGCACTGATATCGATTGGTGACAGTACACCAACTTTAGCAAAATTTGATTTTAACAGCGATAATTCTAAATGGAATTTTAGAGATCATTAATAACTTAATATATTGTTGAGATTATTTTAAATGAATTAAACAAAAGGCGAATTGATTACAATTCGCCTTTTGTTATTAAAAAATTTGATTTATGTAATTTGAAATAGCTGACAAGCGTATATAGTTTTTTACACAAGAAAAGTAATCTGCATTTATATCTACAATTCAATCTATCTGTCTTATTCTTTTTTGCAAAAAAACAATGTGTCTTTGATTTATAATATTGATATTGTAATGATTTGTAATTATCGAAATTCAATATTGTACAAATTGTTGCTTCTAAATTGCTATTTTTGTTAAGTGGATCTAAAAGTAACATCAATATATAAGCCTACGGGCGACCAGCCACGGGCAATACAAGAGCTTACCCAGGGGATAACCCGCGGCGATTTTGCTCAAACTTTGTTAGGAGTAACAGGATCGGGCAAAACCTTTACGGTAGCCAATGTTATTGAAAAAGTACAAAAGCCAACTTTAGTATTGAGTCATAACAAAACACTGGCAGCTCAGCTGTATAGTGAGCTGTTGCAATTTTTCCCCGATAATGCTGTAGAGTATTTTGTTTCGTATTACGATTATTACCAACCTGAAGCATATCTGCCATCGAGTGATACATATATCGAAAAAGATTTATCGATAAACGACGAAATTGAAAAATTACGCTTAAGTACTACCTCTGCATTATTGTCGGGCAGGCGCGATATTATTGTTGTTTCGTCGGTTTCGTGCTTATATGGTATTGGAAATCCCGACGATTTTCATGCCAACCTTATTGATTTGAAAATTGGACAAATCATTGTTCGAAATGCTTTTTTACGTAAACTGGTTGATGGCTTATATTCGCGAAACGAAGTTGAGTTTAATCGGGGTAATTTTCGTGTAAAAGGCGATACTGTTGATATTTTTCCCGCATATTCCGACACCGCAATACGCATAGTTTTTTGGGGCGATGAGATTGAAGAGATCAAGAGTTTTAATCCCGAGAGTGGCGGAATTATTGAACAAATGGATTCAGTAAAAATATACCCTGCAAGCATTTTTATTACCACACGCGATCGGATGAATAATGCAATAAAATCGATTCAGGATGATTTGGTAAAACAAATCGATTTTTTGAAAAGTGTGGGGAAACATATTGAAGCAAAACGATTGCATGAACGTGTTGAGTACGATATGGAAATGATGAAAGAGCTGGGCTATTGCAGCGGAATAGAAAACTATTCGCGGTATTTTGACGGACGCCCGCCCGGTACCAGGCCATTTTGTTTACTCGATTATTTTCCTGATGATTTTTTAATGGTTGTTGACGAAAGCCATGTTACCATACCACAAATACGTGCTATGTACGGAGGCGATCGTTCGCGTAAACAAACTCTTATTGAATATGGATTCCGTTTGCCTGCTGCAGCCGATAACAGGCCGCTTAAATTTGAAGAATGGGAAACGCTCATTAATCAGATAATATTTGTAAGTGCAACTCCGGCCGATTACGAACTCGAAAAATCGGGTGGAGTAGTTGTTGAACAAGTTATTCGGCCTACCGGATTACTCGATCCCAAAATTGATGTACGTCCCAGCGAAAATCAAATCGACGATTTAATTCATGAAATTCAATTACGTGCTCAAAAAAACGAACGTGTACTGGTAACTACGCTGACCAAGCGAATGGCCGAAGAGCTTACAAAATATTTTACCCGAATGGATATTAAAACCCGTTATATACATTCCGATGTCGATACTTTAGAACGGGTTGAGATTCTTGAGGGATTGCGACAGGGCGAATTTGATGTTTTGGTAGGAATTAATCTTTTGCGCGAGGGACTCGATTTACCCGAAGTTTCGCTTGTGGCTATACTTGATGCCGATAAAGAAGGATTTTTGCGTTCCGAACGTGCTTTGGTTCAAACGGCAGGCCGTGCAGCGCGAAACCTTAACGGGCTGGTAATTATGTATGCCGATACAATTACCCGATCGATGCAAAAAACGATTGAGGCAACAAATTACCGCCGCGAAAAACAAATGAAATACAACGAGCAAAACGGTATTACACCAACAGCAATTGTTAAGGCAAGCCGCGAAATCATTGGTGTTGAAAGCAGGCGAAAAGCTGCAGCTAAAAAACACGAAGATTCAAAAGCATATGCAGGTATCGAAGGAGCCGATGTTGCTGCCGATCCGGTAGTTAAATATATGTCGGCAACGGCTTTAGAAAAAGCTATAGCTAAGGTGAAAAAAGAAATGGAAAAAAGTGCCAAAGAACTCGATTTTATTCAGGCGGCTCAATACCGTGACGAAATGTTTCGCTTAAAAAAATTACTTGACAACAAGTAATTTAAATCGGTTTTATTTATACTTTTATTTTACATGTACTATTACCTATAAATACCATTTATAAAAAAAGAATACAGCGAGCGTTTATAGCTTATGGTTACAGTAAAAGTTGTAGTTTTGTAAGGGTTTGCAGCCTACAATACACAACAAAAAATAAGTACAGAGTGATAAAAAAACAAATATATTTATTTGCAGTATTCATATTTGGTATGAGTTTTTTTGCAAAAGCTCAGTTATCAGAGGGGGGAGAGCCAATAGATATGGTTGCTGTAAAATCGGCTGCTTTAACTTCGCGAATACTCAAAATGCCCTCGTTCAAAATACCCGATAATGCAGGTGTTTCTTCGTGTAATACGGGGGTAAAGAGTCTTACTTTTGGCCATATTTTTCAGGTTGATGCTCATTTGCATAATTCGGGGCAATGGTTTCAAACATCAGATTATCGTATATGGCAATTGCAAATTGAGTCGGAAGGAGCAAAATCGTTGGGCTTAATTTTTTCAGATTATTATTTGCCTGAGGGAGCTCGTTTATTTGTTTTTGATATCGAAAAGAAAACTATTTTGGGGGCTTTTACTTGTCGTAATAATAAGAAACACAGGCGCATGTCAACTTTTCCCATAGCTGGTGATAAACTCATTTTACAATACGAAGAACCATTGAATGCAGCCCAAAGTGGAGAGTTAAAATTGGCCGAAGTAATCCACGATTATGTTGGAATTGTATCATCACAAAACCGTTGGCCCCGACGTTTGTCGGGCACTTGCAATGTTGATGTTAATTGTGAAAACATTTCAGGTACCCGTGATCAACAAAAATCGGTATGCCGTATTTTGGTTCGCAATGAGTTGGGTACCGGTACTTTATTGAACAATACCTCAAATAACGGACGTCCGTTTATAATTTCGGCCTTTCATGTTTTTAAATCGAAAATTGAAAATGCCGACGTTGCTTTGTTCGATTTTAATTACGAAAGCCCATTTTGTACTCAGATCGACGGTTACGATCAGCAATCAATAAGTGGTTCGGTTGCCAGGGCTTATTCTGACAGCCTCGATTTTATGCTTGTTGAATTAAGCCAAAAACCTCCATCCAACTACAGGCCTTATTACAGTGGTTGGGATCGGCGTGTGCTAGCACCAACAAAAGCATATACAATTCATCATCCCAACGGCGATACAAAAAAAATTACATACGATGAGGGCGAATGCGACTCGACAACTTTTTCGAATACATATTTACCCAATGCTCACTGGAAAGTTTTTGACTGGGAAGTAGGAACTACCGAGGCAGGTTCTTCAGGAGCAGCTTTGTTTAACAGCCTGAATAGTGTTAGCGGCATACTTACAGGTGGTTATGCTTCGTGCGACAATCTTGCTTTCGATGCGTTTTCGCGTTTCGATAAAATGTGGAATTATTTTTCAGACAGCACTCATCAGTTAAAATGTTGGCTCGACAGTGAAAATACTCAGGTACATATACTCGATGGATTAAATCCGTATACTGCCGATGGCGAGTCGTGTACGCTGTTAAGTAATTTTTTGCTAAGCGACAATCTGAACATTGTTCCCGATTTTGCCGGTGAGTATAATATTCGAGAAGTGGGAGAGATGTATACAAATTCCGAAACCATTTTTTTGAGTGGCTTTGCTGTTGGAATTAAAGAATTTTTTGCCAGATCAATCAACCAACAGTTTTCGGTAACAATATATGAAGCCGATAATTTGATTGAACCGGGGATAAAAAAATTCTGGTTTTCTCTGAACTCAATTACACCAAATGGAATGAACTATTTTGATTTTATAGATAATGTTGAGATTACCGGCGATTTTATGGTTAGTATAAAAGTTGAAGATTCGGCCGATTCGTTGGTTTTGTTTCAATCAGGAAACCGTCACCTTGCAGGTTCGTCCACAATGATGGTAAATCATTATGGGAGTTGGATTGAGGCAAGTGAGTTAAATCCCGACAAAGGAGGTGCATCACTTTTAATGCAAATGAATGCCTGTGGCGTATCGGTTTCAAATACAATTGATTCGCTTAAAGAGAAAAATCATTTGATGACCTATTATCCAAACCCTATCCGCAATTATCTTGTAGTTGAGTTTATGCAGGTGTTGAATGTTAATGTTCTTGAAATAAGCGATATGGCCGGACGTATTCTGTTTCGGAGTAAGTATGCAGGTGTAAATTTTGCCGAAATTGATGTGGGCCATTTTATGCCGGGTATTTATGTTTTGAAGCTGGAAAATGGCAGCAAAACTGAAGAAGTAAAGCTTTTGAAAATAATTTATTAACGAATAAACCGCTTAATAGTCGCTACTAAATCTTCGCTGTTTATTGGTTTTACCAATACAAAATCACACCCTGCATTGTAACATTTTTCTTCGTCATCGGGTAAGGCAAGAGCTGTTTGTGCAATAACCGGCACTTTAGGGTCAATAGCTTTAATTTCACGAGTTGCGTCGTAGCCGTCTTTTTCGGGCATCATTATGTCCATCAATACCAGATTTATGTCGTTTTTGCGGAACATATCAACCGCTTCAACACCATCTTTAGCCCACAAAATATTCACTTTAGTTCGTTCGAGAAATGCTTCAATAAAGAAATAATTCGATTCGGTATCTTCGGCAATAAGTATTGTTTTTGATGCCCAGTTAATGCCGCCTGTAATTGATGGTTTGGTGATTGATATTTTTTGGTCGCCTTCAATTGGTAGCTGAAATTTAAAGGTGCTGCCTACGCCTTGTTCCGATTCGAGCCAAATTGTTCCGTTAAGTATTTCAACAAGTTTTTTCGATAATGTAAGCCCCAGTCCGCTTCCACGGTTTTTGTTTGTGTTGATATAACCCGATTTTCCAAATTTCTGAAAAATCAGTTCTTTATCTTTAGGGTCGATTCCGATTCCGGTATCTTTTACAAAAAATTCAATTTTTTTATCACGAGTAGAGTAGTATCCAAATTCAATCTCGCCTTCGTCGGTAAATTTCAGTGCATTGTTTAAAATATGCGAAAGGATTTGATAAATGCGCTCCGGATCTGAAATAATCATAAAAAGCGGATCAAGGTTTCCTTTTGATACTTTTATTTTGAGATGTTCTTTTTCGAGAATGTTTTGTTTAGAGACAATATCGCTATGCGCTTTATCGATTATGCTGTTAATGTAGCATTTTTCTTTTTTTGGTTTTATTTGGTTGGTTTCGAGCTTTGCGATTTCGATAATATTGTCCATCAGGTTAAGAATATCGTTACTGCTATCCTGAATAAACTTAACATATTCGAGTCTTTCTTCGTTTCCAAGGTCGGCATCGCTAAGCAGGCTTGTAAAGCCGGTAATTGCGTGCAGTGGTGTGCGTATTTCGTGCGGCATATTATCGAGGAATGCCGATTTGAGCCTTTCGGCATTTTCAACCATGTGTTTGGCTCTGTTCAGCTCGGTTTCAATTTCTTTTTCGCTCGATATATCGCGAAGCATTATTATTTGATAGGGTTTTTGATTGTGTTCAAAAACTTTTACATATTCCGAAAACCAATATATACGGCCTGATTTTGTAACCAGTCTTTTTTCGAAAAAGAATGCATTTAGCCCGTTATGAATCGAATCGTTCATAATGGTTTCCTGCATCGGAATATCGTCTTTATATGTAAAATATCGCCAGGGTTTTTGGATGATTTCTTCGGTTGAATATCCAATTTTTGATGCTAAATAATCTGAAACATAGAGTGTTTCGTTTGTGTTTTGATTTTTTAGAATTATTCCCAAAGGAAAATTCAAAAACAAGTTTAGAAATTGTTTATCTCTGAAAAGCAATTCAAGATCCGGCTTGTTCTCTTCGATTATTGCAGTAATAATCTTATCCGATTCTTTATTAAATGTGATTCTGTATGGTTTTTTTTCTTTGCCCTTGGGAGGGGCGAAAAAAAACGTTGAAACAGGGAAGTCCTGAATTTTATGAATATCGATAGTGCATCGATTATTAATATCTTCAATGCAAACGGTTGCATTTCCAAAAAAATCGATATACGATTTGTTTGTTTTTACAACGTTTGTTTCAATATTAATAACCAAAATAGGTAGAGGTAGTGTGTTTATGTTTATTGTTGTGCACATATGTTTTGTAAAATAACAAAGAAAAGCGAATAAATTTGTATTGCAAAAAAAAACAAATAAATTTTGATGAATAACGGTTTTTAGTTGAGCAATGTATCAAGAAGCTTTGACAAATTGTCCTGATCGATTCGTTTTGCTATAATTTTTTTATCCATATCAATTAAATAAATCAGGGGGGTAATTCGTGTATTGTATTTGTAACGGTAAAGAGTTTCGTGACCGGGATCCCACATATTATGCCAGCCTGTCATTTCGTTATTGTTAATAAATTCTTCCCATTTTTCTTTGTTGTCGTTCATGCATACAGCATACACATCAACATTTTTGTCGATATATTTCAAAAAAATGTTTTTATAAAGGTTTGGTATATCGCGTTTGCAATGTCCACAGTCGTACTCATAAAAAATGAGTATAGTATAGCTTGCCGGCAGTTCGTGCAGGCTTACATATTCTCCGTTAATATTTTGCATTACCAGTTCGGGTGCCTTGTTTCCAATTAAGTTAGGGCGTGTTAAAAACACTTCTTCGGCAATTTTTTTCATTGTAGTAGAGTCGGCCCAACTTGCTTTTCCGCTAAGATATACTTCGTCGGCTATGGCTACAAATACTTTATCCATGCCCATTATTTTAGAACTGAGGCTGTTGTTGAGTAAAAATTGCGAAACGTATTGGTAATTTTTTTGATTGCTTTCAGCTTCACGTATTATTTTTAATGCCTGAGGTATTATTGAATCGGGCGATTGTATGAGTATTTTGTTGAAATATGTTTCGAGTTTTGGTTTTACAAAAGGTGTGTTCAATATCCGTTCGTCGCTTAAATCTAAGGGGTCGAGAAAATGATCGCGGCGATAAAAATATCCTTCAAACCATGCAATTGAGTCGTATTTAGGATGATCGGGCGAAACACTGGGTGCTGGCATTTTTACAGGGTTTGCGGCAGTTACAAATAGTTTAAACATGCTGTTGCCCGGCAACGAAACTATTTTATTCATATACACTTCAATCTCTTTGTCGAGGTCTTCGAGTTTTTGTGTATAGATTTCTTTTTCGTCTTCCGATGCATTTTTTAATTGTTCGTTTATTTGATTTTTATTTTCGGTTTGTTGCTTGAGATATTTTTGATATTGAGCAAAGTTTTTACTGTCTTCTGAACCTTTTATCGAAAGGTTGTCGATTGTGTTTTCGTTGTTTGTTTTTATTTCAATGTTTTGTTCATCGCCAATTAAAATATCAATAAAGGTATTTCCACCAATATATAGTGCATATAAACCTTGTGAAAGCAGCGAGTCTCCCTCAAAAACTCCTTGTCCGTTTTTATCAAGTTCAGTGGTGTCGTTAACATACAAATTCGAATCGTAATAGTGTGCAAGCAATAGGGTTGTGTCGCTTAATCCTTCCCAGGTTACACGAATTTTGTAGCCTTCGGCTTTTATCGAAAAACTTATTAAAATGAGTGATATTATCAGTATCCCTTTATTCATGTGTGTTGTATGTATTATGTTGGTTTTCTGAAATTTTGTAAAATAACAAATTTAGCACCTAAAAGTAATTGGCAAAAGTTAAAATAGTTTAAAGCAGGGCTATTTAATTTGTATGCTGCCGTATCGCGATGTTATTTTAACCAGTGAATTGTTTTCGGTTTTTCCAATAGCGGCCTCAAAAGTGCTTTTGTCGTTTTCGATAGTATGTGTATGAATTGTGCCTTTGGGGTATTGCACATTGCTGTAATATGTTTGGCTTTTGAGGGTGTAATTAGCTTTTGGTGCTGTATGAATCATGATATTTCCGTATTGGTTTTCGATTTCAACTCGTTCAAAATTTGGTTGTACGTTCTGAATATGAATTTCGCCGTACCGATTGTTTATTGTTACCTTTTTGCCAATACTGTTTAATGACCATACCGAGAATCCAGATGAAGCTGCTATTTGGTTTATGCTTTGAACGTTGTAATAATCATGTTCCGATTTGCTTGTCAGGTTTTCAATATTTTGTATGTGAAATACCGAATATTGCGATTCAATATTTGCTTCTTCAAGAGTATTTGCATCGAATTTTGAGTACAAAATGTTTGCTTTTAAGTTATTAACCTTGTTTACTGTTGCCTTGCCATATTGTACATAAATTTCGATGAGCTTGTTTGACGGAGCCGATAGGTTTTGGGCATTTAAATCACCGTATTCGACATGAAAAAAACCTTTTGCAAATAAATCTACCAGTGTAATGTTTCCGTATTTATTGGTAATGTGTTGTGAGATGTTGTTTGGAATATTGATGTTGTATTCGATTTTGAATTCCTGATTGGTTTTAAACTCGTCAGAAAAACTTGTTTTAGTGTTGAGTGTATCGTCATTAATCCAAAATCTGAACTTAATTTGGTTTGCCAGGTATTGAGCTCTGTTTTGTGGTAAATTAAAAAATTCGATATGAATATCGATGCTTACTTCGTTTGATTGAGTATTCGTTATATTAATATTACCAAATGAATTGTCAACTTTTATTGCTTTTACCTGGTCGATATCCCACGTTTTATTAATGTTTTTTTTGTATCCGGCAAAAATATTTGACGTAGTAAGTAAGAAAGCAATTGTAAAAATTATGTGTTTTATGTTTTGTGTTTTCATTTGTATATAATTTATTTTTTAAGGTCAGATAGAATTCCCATAGCTAATTATCATCATTGTTGGTGCTTGCCAGGTATGGGTATTTCAAATCATTAAAATATTTGTTACAAAGGTCTTGTATACCTGCCGGTTGGCCGACAGGAAACTCGTAAGCCCGTATAATTATTCGGGTTAATCATCTTCTTGTGTGAAATATTGTACATGCTTGTTTCATACGTAATTTTCGATTTTACTGTTTATTGGTTTGTTGTGTCAAATATCTGCATTTTTTGTAATATGTTTAATGCTTAAAAAGTATAAATTGCTTTATTGATACTTTGGTATAAAAATATAAATCATTAATTAGTATTGAACACTATCTTCAATAAATAATTTTTAGTGCTGATATTCAGTTTGTTTATAGGTTTGATGAGAGAATGCACCACCGATATGCAATAAAATAGTAAAAGTTTAGCGAAGTTTTTTAAATTTGTGCCCTGGTAATGGTCCCATAGTTCAACGGATAGAATACAAGATTCCGGTTCTTGCGATCTGGGTTCGAATCCCGGTGGGATCACAACACAAAAGGTTTACAGGCAATGCTTGCAAACCTTTTGTATTTTTATACATGGTGTTTTTCTGCCGGTAAAACCGTTTCTATAAAGCGAGTATCTTTAGTCGGGTTTAAACTAATGCATTCTGAAAGATCGAAATTTCTGATTTTCGATTACAGAATTAATTTTTGTTATATACCGATTTTGTAAAATTGCGGGGAAGAAAAAGTTGTTGAAACTGGTCGTCGGGTTGAATTTTATGTAAAAAAAGTATCATTAGCTCAAGGCCTAACGACAGCAATATTGCAGCACTTAAAATACACATTGTTAGTTCAAACACATTGAGATATTGTTGCAATATAAAGCTCGAAATAATAAACAATGTGTTAGTGGACGATATTACCAAAGTAGCTTGTAAATGATTTAGCCCCAAAGCAAGCAGTCTGTGGTGAATATGATTTTTATCGGGTTTGAAAGGCGATTTTCGCATGATAAAAATACGTAACAAAAAAACGCGTAATACATCAAACAGAGGATATGCAAACAGGCCAATTAAAACTGCAGGGGCGGCATTAATTTCGAAATTGCCGGTGTGTATGGCCGAATACTGATTGAACTTGGCACCAAGTACAAAAAGTATTGTTCCTATGAGCAGTGAACCTGTATCGCCCATGAAAAGTTTATGGTTGTTGCCAAAAACATTAAAAATAAAAAATGCTAAACAAGCACCTGAAAGTGCAAACGCGAGTAATGCATAATCGAATTGCTCAACAAGAATAAACCATATTCCTAAAACAGTTGATATCTGAATTGCTATTGATGACGATAATCCATCAATTCCATCAATTAAATTTAAGCTGTTGATAATAACTATGCCAATGAAACAAGTAACGATAATGCCCAAAATAAGGGGTAATTGATGAATATTTAAAAAACCATGAAAGTTTGAATAATTCAGCTTTGTGAAAAGAGAAATAATGAGTATTGATAAAACAATAGCGATCAGTTTTGTTTTGGGCGAAACTCCAATTAAGTCATCTTTTATTCCAACAATAAAAACCAGGAGTAAGGCTGCAAAAATATATTTTAGATCAAAAAAAGGATATTCATTTCCGCCAATTGTTATTCCCAACACCAAACCAATAAAAATGGCAACGCCTCCCAGAGTTGGAATTACTTTGTTGTTTACACGGCGTGAATTCGGTGTGTCGTAAAGATTTTTAGCATTGGCTACTTTAACTAACTGCGGTATTATTAATACAGTACTGGCAAATGCAATTATCGAAACTAATACGAAGCTAATTATGTTGTGCATTGTGATGTTAGATTTGGGTTAGTATACAAAAATAATTGAATTAAAACAAAATAGAAAGAAAAGTATTGTTGTTTTTACAAATGGATACTATTATTTCGTAAATGGATTGATCTGATGTACCAACAGACAATTTAACTGAATAAAGATTTTTTCTGGAATTTATTTTTCACAATTTTTTTTCAACGCCTGTTTGCTGATTTTTGGGTTGAATGAAAATTCTTTTGAACATGATATTATGTATAATAAAAAAGAGCTGCCATATGATGACAGCTCTAATCTAACTATTAACCTGTTTATTAACAGACATAATAAACTTCGACACAAAAGTAAAAAAAATATGTTATAAAACTGAAAATTTTAAATCGATTTTATTTCAACTCAGTGATTATCCAACTCTCGTTTAATTCAATGCTTTCGTTTGGTTTAAGTGTTTTGTATTCCGAATGATGTTCAAGTTCAAGCAGGTTCGACTCAGGGTTTGTTGCTACACAGTTGTACACTTCAATAAGTGCTTGTTTTGGATGAATGCGGCTTTGTGCAATCTTTTCAAAAACAACACTGAGTTGAACATTATGAATCTGAGCAATAATATTTCCTTTAGCCGGATAAATGTATGCTTTTGCCATGCGTTTGCCCGGATTGTTTTTTGGCTGTTTGGGCAAAAATGTAAAGTACCCGTTTTGTATTCTGCTGTCAATTGTTTCAAGAAATTGGTTTGAAGTAGTATCGATTTTTATGGTGCTGTTTTGATCAACCGGAATTTTAAAAATTGTAAATGGATCGAAACGAATATTCGACCATAAATCCCACGAAACAGGTGTTGTGCGGCAATTTGTACCGCTTACTTTAATCTCGATTTTATTTCCGCTTAAAATAAATTGTTTTCGAAGCTTAATTCCGCTCACAGGGCTTGCATCATTTTCAAGAACAATTGAAGTGTCGGTTTTTTCAACAATTTCGAAATCGGAATAAATAATGTATGGATCGGGAGGCCACATGTCGGCATCACTCTTTTTTTGATGAAGGATGTCTTGTTGTGTCCACCATTCGCTTTGCGGACCTACCCATGTGATAAAACCATTATACGCCTTAAAAGGGGCATCGGCACTTAAAGGTATGCGTTCGCTTTTGGCTTCGTTCCATAATGTGCTGTCTGAATACAGCAAATTGTCACTGTTTTTGTAACTTAAAAATACCATGCGTCCGCCTACATCAGTTAAAAATCCTGCTTTTATGTATTTGTTTTCTATTGTTATAAGCTTATTTTCCGGGGCAGTATATGCTTCATTCATAAACAGAAAGAATATTGATATTGTGTAAAATAATCGATTCATTTTATAGTAGGTATTTGAGTTTGTGGCGTGAATATAAATACTTTGTCGGGATAAATTGTGGTATTTACTGCTGCTTTTTTTGAAAAAAACATTGATCGGATGTTTTTTTGTAGAATGTGTATTTATTGTACATCCATTTTTCGGAAGTTAAGCACATAAAATCCGGATATAAGTTTCAGAGGAGTATTCAATACATAACTGTAAATCACTTAATTGTTAAAACAATTGGTTTTTAATACTTTTGATACAAATTTGAAGTGTTTTATGAAAAAGCTTATACTTATATTTTTAATCTATAGTGTTGCAAATACATGTTTTAGCCAAAGTTTATCTCCTGCATGGGTAAGCGATTCTTTGTTTCGTAAACCCGAATCAGCACTTTTCGATTCAGTGAATCAAATAATTTATGTATCAAACATCAACGGCGAATATTTAGCAAAAGATACAAATGGCTTTATATCGCAAATAAAACCCAACGGCGATATTGTTAAGCTAAAATGGGTCGAAGGACTCGACAATCCACAAGGTTTAGGAATGTTTAATAATGCATTGTATGTGGCTGATATAAATCGGGTTGTGCAAATTAATGCAAATACAGCTACAATTGAAAATGTTTATGTGGTTGATAGTGCACTATTTTTAAATGATATTGCAACTGATAAAAATGGTGATGTTTACATATCAGATTGCTTTGGAAATAAAATCTACAAAATAAGCAATAATAAAATCGAAATTTGGTTCGATAGTGAAGTACTTTCGGGACCCAATGGTTTGTTTTGCACCGATAATGCTGTGTTGTTTTTAAATGCAAACGAAAATAAAGCCTATTCGGTAAGCAAATCGACAAAAAAACTTACTGAAATATTTAGTGGAATATCCAATATGGATGGAATTGTATCGGAAACAAGCGATGCATATTTTGTGTCGGGTTCATGGCAGGGACAAATTTTTTATGTCGATTTTTTAGGCAATAAAAAGCTTTTGCTTGATTTCGGAAATAAAAAAATCATTGCAGCCGATATTGAATATATTCGAGAACACAACTTATTAATTATTCCAACACTTGATAAAACAGTTTTGGGATATGTTTTTTCAAAATAAAAAAACAGCTGCCGTAAACGACAACTGTCTAATATCAATATTTTTTTAATTGTTTTTACAATTTAATATTTAAGCCAATGCCTAAAAGTTGTTTAAACTGAATTTTTGCCAAATTATCTACCGGATCTTTAATATCGGCATCATACAATAATCTTGTATCAATTTGGGCACTCAGGTAATCGTTAATTTTCATATTGAGTCCAACTTTCCAGTCAATATCAACGTTTTGAGGATTATCAATATAGTTTGAGAACAACCCAAGTTCAGAGCTGAGTCCAACATTTTTTGCAATGTTTGTATTGAGTATTGCTTTTATCGATGCACCTAATTCCCTACGGGTTTTTGCATCGCTTGATTCAAGTCCATAATTTGTTGCATCAATGTCAGGATCGTTAACAATAGTAAGTTTTCCAGTTATTGGAGCTATCATTACCGCAAATATTTCTGATGGCTTATAATCCATACCTAGAGCAAATGTTATATTGGCCGGTGCCAGTAAATTCGATGTTTTTAATGTATTGTTTTCATCGGAATATCCGGGAGCAAATTGCGATTTAAATGCAAGTAAAGCGCTATAGTTCCATTTTTTTGAGGCGGCTATGCCCAGTTTCGATTGCAAATCAAATATGTCTTCGTTTTTTTGTGTGGCCGAGCCTTTTACTTTTGATAAACCATAGCCCAGGTCAATCATATTATCCCAACTTATGTTTTCTTTGGTATAGCTTGCATTGTATTGAAATTTGCCAACCCCTGCAACCGAATTTTGACCACCGGCAGCCCAGTTTGTCAGCGAAACCTGGGTAAAATTGATGTTAATGTTGCCGCCTTTGCTCCAGTAGCTGGTATCGGCAGGTTCTTGAGCTTCTGCAATAAAAGCAATAAATACAGGAATAATAATAAATAATAATCGTTTCATATATTTTAGTTTTATAAATTTGCTGTGAAAGTAAAATCCCGACAAAACTGCCGGGATTTTATTATGATAATGGGTAAATAATTTAGTTTTCTTTCTTTAAATGTACATCCATTTGTGGATATGGAATATTGATTCCCTCTTTGTTAAACGCTTTATAAACCTCTTCGTTTGTATCAAAAAATACTCCCCAGTAGTTCGCAGCATCAACCCATACACGTACAGTAATGTTTACCGAACTGTCACCCATTTCGCCAAGGGCAATAAATGGAGCAGGGTCTTTTAAAACCAATTCATTTTTATCAATAATTCCTTGCAATATACTTTTTGCTTTATCCAGGTCACTGTCGTAGCCTATGCCAAAACTAAAGTCAACACGGCGTTGTGGCATTGTCGAGAAATTTACTATCGATTCTGAATAGATTTTTCCGTTTGGAATAATAATAATTTTATTATCGGGAGTATTTAGGATAGTGTTAAAAATTTGAATTTCTTTAACTGAACCCGAATGTCCCAGAGCTGTAATATAATCACCTACTTTAAACGGTTTAAAAATTAATACCATTACTCCTCCGGCAAAATTTTGTAATGTGCCCGAAAGTGCCATGCCAATAGCAAGGCCGGCAGCACCAAGTATTGCAATAAACGAGGTCATGTGAATGCCAACCATCGTCATAATGCTGATAATAAGTAAAATCTTTAGAATAATGGATGTAAATGATTTTAAAAATCCAACAAGCGAAGGATCGCTGATTCTTTTTGATAAACCCTTATTTACGCTGCGTGTAATAATTTTTATTATCCATAAACCAATTAAGAGAACGACAATAGCTCCTAATACTTTCATCCCATAAACTGTGAGATATTCTTTCATCAACTCAACAATTTCATTAATCTTTTCTGCATTCATAATTCTTTCTGATTAGTTAATTCTTTTTTATCTTCTATGTAATTTAATTTTTTAGCTAATTTATTACTTTTTGGAATATATTATTGTTTTTTTTGATTTTTATCGTGAGTAATTAAAAAATACCAACACATTTTCATTGTAATTGTTTTGAATGGTCATGTTTTTCTGATTTTTTTTTATTCTTCATAAAATTTCGTGCATTTGTATAACAAAAATATGTTGCAGGCTTATTCCTGGAGCATTTTTCAACGTTAAAAAGATCTCTTCATTTTTTTTTCGATAAATTTATGCTTTTAACTAAATAAGCTAAAAGTAATTATGCTAAATAATCATTGGAAAATACGTCGGTTTTGTGTTTTTGTATTGCCGATTGTATTAATGTCGTGTTTTGTAAAGGACAAAGGCAATGTTGTAGATATTTATTCGGTAAAAACCGAAGCAGGTTTTGTTTCCGGACGTGAAATAAAACAAAAAAAAGTGTCGGTATTTTTGGGTGTGCCCTATGCTGCACCGCCGCTTGGCAATTTGCGATGGAAAGCACCGCAGCCGGCCGAAAAATGGGAGGGAGTACGCTCGTGTGTTACACCACCACCATCGGCTATGCAGGCAACACCTGCACCGTATGAATGCTGGAGTCGCGAGTTTCAGGCTCCTGTTGAACCAATCAGCGAAGACTGCCTGTACCTGAATATCTGGACTCCGGCAAAAACTACCGTCGATAAGCTGCCGGTTATTGTTTGGATTCATGGTGGTGCTTTTATTAATGGCTCGGGTACAGTACCGCTGTACAACGGCGAAAGTATTGCCCAAAAAGGAGTTGTGTTTGTTACCATCAATTATCGCTTGGGTGTTTTGGGATTTTTGGCTCATCCTGAGCTTACTGCCGAATCGGATTTGCAAACATCGGGAAATTATGGGCTGCTCGATCAAATTGAAGCATTGAAATGGATCAAAAACAATATCGAAGCATTTGGCGGCGATTGGCAAAACGTGACTATTGCAGGTCAGTCGGCCGGTGCTTTTAGCGTAAATGCCTTGGTTGTTTCGCCTTTAAGCAAGGGCTTGTTTCATAAAGTAATAGCTCAAAGTGGCGGAATGTTTACTCGTGCACTCCATCATGAGCAAACCCTTGCAGGTGCCGAACAAAACGGATTGCGTTTTGCCAATGGTGCATCAATAGCGCACTTGCGTTCATTGCCGGCCGATTCGCTGATCAGCATTCCCGGAAGGTTTCGTCCGGTAACCGACAATGTTGTGCTGCCCAATGTGCTTGACGCTTTCGAAAGCGGAAACTTTGCCGATGTGCCTACCTTAACCGGCTGGAATGCCGACGATGGTGCCTCGTTTGGCACTCCGCCAAGTGCTTCAGCGTTTATGCAAAATGCACAAAAGGTGTATGGCGATAATGCTGCAAAGTACCTTGAACTTTTTCCGGCCAATACCGATACCGAAGCTGCTCAATCGCATAAAATGCTTTCGCATTTGCAGTTTGGCCTTCAAAATTATCGGTGGGCACAATCACAAACACAATTTGGTGATAACAACGCGTATCTGTATTTTTTTACACGTGTGCCGCCCGGCGAGCCGTATTATGGTGCATTCCATTCGGCCGAATTTGCTTACGCTTTGCATACTTTAACGTATTGGGATCGTCCATTTGTCGATGTCGATTTTCGTTTACAGGAGATCATGAGCAGCTACTGGACAAATTTTGCCAAAAGCGGAAATCCTAATGCCGATAATTTGCCGCAATGGCCGGTTTACGATGTGCAAAATCCTGCGGTAATTAATCTGGGCGATTCGGTTTATTCAATGCCTTTGCCGTATAAAAATCACTTGTTATTTCTCGATAAATCGAGCAATCATTCGTTATAATTTTCAACTAAAAAACCTAATCGATGAATTTTAATCAAAAGAAATTAAATTGCTGCACAGGGCGCATTGTTGTGTCCCTGTTTTTCGGATTTATTTTGATGGTCGCCTGTCAGTCAAAATCATCAAAAACCGATGAACAACAATTATTTGTTGGCGACGATATTGCCATTGCGCAAACCCAATACGGCAAGGTACAGGGCTTTATTCTTCGCGATATTTATCAGTTTCGGGGTATACCTTATGGCGACAACACTGCCGGTAAAAACCGTTTTATGCCTCCGCAACCACCGCAACCCTGGGATGATATTCGTCCGGCTGTTTGGTGGGGGAACACTGCGCCTCAAATTATGGAAGGACGCTACAGCAACCAGTGGGCTTCGTTTGTCGATCATTGGAACTACGACGAGGTAAGCGAAGACTGTTTGCGACTGAATGTTTGGACACCCGCTTTGGCCGACGGCAAAAAGCGTCCGGTACTGGTGTGGTTGCACGGTGGGGGTTATACCAACGGAAACGGCATTGAGCAGGATGGTTACGATGGCGAAAACCTGAGCCGCAAGGGCAATATTGTGTTTGTTTCAATCAACCACCGTTTGGGGTCTTTGGGGTATTCCGATTTGTCGGGCATTGGTGGCGAAAAGTACAAATACTCGGGTAATGCCGGTGTGCTCGATATGATTTTTGCCCTTGAGTGGGTAAATAAAAACATTGAGAATTTTGGGGGCGATGCGTCGAATGTAACAATTATGGGGCAATCGGGCGGGGGAGCCAAAGTATGTAACCTGATGGCTTCGCCCATGTCGCAACATTTGGTGCACAAGGCAGTTCCGCTCAGTGGATCGAGCATTCAATCAATGGATCAAAGCTATGCGCAACTGATTGGCACATACATTTTGAAAGAAGCCGGTTTGCAGGCTTCCGAAATTGATAAGCTGCAGGAAATGCCTTGGCTCGAATACATTGAATTGGCCAATCGTGCTGCCCGTAAATGTGCAGCAGAAAATGAGCAACCCGGTCGTAGGGGAGGTTTTTCGCCTGTAGCCGATGGCGAAGTGTTGCCTGTTGGAAAGTATTTTGAAGATGCCGATGGTGATGGATCGAAAATTCCCATGTTGATTTGCACCACTTTTCACGAGTGGAACATGAGCCGCACCAGCCCCGAAACCGAAGCCATTACCAAAGACGAAGCCATTGAATTGTTGCAGCAGCCCGGACGCATACGTGCCAATGTAGCCAATAATGCAGTTGAGGTTTACAACGCTTATGAGGCACTTTTCCCCGATGCAAAACCCATCGAAATAGTTACGCTTATCAGCAGTAACCGTAAGGGAGCAGTTGAAACCGCCAATGCAAAAGCCAAACAGCCGGCACCGGTTTACATGGCCTGGTTTGGCTGGGAGCCGCCGCTTTTTAACGGACGCGCAAGGGCTTTCCATTGCCTCGATATTTGTTTTTGGTTTTACAATACCGATTTAATGCTGACACATACCGGTGGCGGAAAGCGTCCGCGCCAACTGGCCGATAAAATGAGCAATGCTTTGCTCAATTTCATGCAAAGTGGAAATCCAAACGGAAGCGATCTTCCCAATTGGCCGGTTTTTACAATTGAGAATGGCGAAATAATGATATTGAATGATGTTTCGGAAGTGAAAAACGATCCCGACCGGGAAGCACGTGAATTATTGTAAAGCTTACGGGTTAAATAAAAAAAGCCGATGCATATTTATTGTGCATCGGCTTTTTTATTCTCAATGAGCAAGTGGAAATAAAATTAGAATAAGCTGTAAACTACAGTTACTCCAGACATAACCACCGAAACCATAGTCATAAGTTTAATCAGGATATTGAGCGATGGGCCGGCAGTATCTTTAAATGGGTCACCAACAGTATCGCCAACAACACCAGCATGATGTGCTTCGGAGTTTTTGCCTCCGAAATTGCCTTTTTCGATATATTTTTTTGCATTGTCCCATGCACCACCGGCATTATTAAGCATAACTGCCAGTGTAAAGCCTGATG
>CAZARW010000033.1:0-29574 GCA_964487645.1 uncultured Prolixibacteraceae bacterium | reverse complement strand
TTGCATGTATTTCGGCAATAATATCGGGTTGCGTTATCGAAAGCAAATCGTTGTTTCCTTTTTGGTCAAACTCACTATCTTTAAATTCTTCGCCCCGGTAATTGGCTTCGGTAAGTTTATATGTTTGAATCATTGAGCCCATGGCTCCATCAAGAACCAACACCCGGTTTTCAAGTTCTTTACGAATATCTTTTTGCATTTTTATCAATTTTTTTCATCAATACCGATTGAATTCACAAGAATAATTTCTGGAATTTGTGATTAATGAAATATTCAATCTCTTGTATTCTGATGCTTTATTTCACTATAAAATGCAAAGATAACATAAGTGTTGGTAAGATTGTTGTAAGTGAAATGATGATGTTGATAAATTGAATGAATGTAACTCTTGTTTAATATTGAAGTATTTTTTTAAACAATATGGGAGTTTTAAATATCTAAGGTGTTATTTGATGTGATAAAAAAGATAAACTATTCAAAAAGCAGACTGTATTAACCGTGTTTTGTAAAGCAAGATATTTGATCAAAACCTGTAAAACTTTACCCTCAAAAAATATCAGAAAAAATCGTATATTAATTCTTGTGTAACAAAAAAGGCAAAGGTAAAATATGCTTTTTGAATAGTTTAATTAAAAATTATTTTGCGTAAAAAACTATTTGGTAGTTATCAAAACCTTCAATGACATCCTCTTCTTCGTCCTCAACTTGTCCCATAATTGCACTGTTTGGCCCTAAAATGAGTTCTTTGCTGTCGATCGAAATGATTTCGGATTGATCGCCATCAATTGTTAGATATTTGCCGTCGTCGCTAATGCTCCATGTACCATCTTCCGAATCCGATGCAAATAAAAAAGTAGTGGTTACAGTATAGGTGTAGTCTTTTTTAAAGTTATACGATACTGTAAAAAGTTCGAAAATAGCTGAAAACATTTCAGAGAATGTATCATCGGGAGTTTCAAAACCGTCAAGAATCCATGTATTGCCGGTTAATTCTTTTTCGGCAACTTTTAAGTCACTGGTTACACACGATGTAAAAATCGTTGAACCTGCAAGGACTGCAATCATTATTACTAGTAGAGTTTTTTTCATTTTAGTGTTTTTTTATTATTAAAATTTTGAAGGTAAAATTCATGTTTTAAAAGTAGATAAAAATTATTTGTTTATTGAGACAAATGAGTAACTGATGGTGTTTTTTTGATTACTGCATTGTTGATTTCGTTGAATGTTTCGTAAGCATATGCTTACATATATTGATTTTAAATTTTAACTTCGCAATCAGATAACTTTTTTATATGAGTTTTTTAGTTGACTATCATATGCACACTGCCTATTCCGACGGAAGCGATACATATCCGGCTTACCTCGAAGTAGCGCGAAAAAAAGATTTGGCCGAAATAGGTTTTACCGATCATATAACGCTCGAAACGGTTGATTGGTGTGTAAATGAAATTGACTATCCTGTACTGAAAGAAAATTTGAGCAATTTGTGCAATAATTTTTCCGAAGATGTACAAGTTCGTTTTGGCCTCGAAGTTGATTATTTTGAAGGTCGAGAGATGGATTTGCGCCGGATTATCTCATATTTCCCTGTTGATTATGTTATTGGCTCAGTTCATTTTTTAGGGCAGTGGAATTTCGATTCCGATGAATCATTGTATGGCAAATGGCCTAACAATGAGCTTTATCGCAGGTATTTTGAGCAAGTGCAAAAGGCTGCAAAATCTGATTTATTTGATGTTATTGGGCATTTTGACTTAATTAAAAAACTGCGGTGTTGGCCCGAAACTGATCAAACCCCTTTGTTTGAAGAAACATTAAAAGTTTTAAAGGAAGCCGATGTTGTGATGGAGCTAAATACCAGTGGTCTTGACAGGCCTTGTGGCGAATTTTTCCCGAATATTAAAATTTTGGAAATGGCCTCAAAAATTGGTATTCCGGTAACTTTAGGCTCCGATGCCCATAAGCCCGATCAGGTTGGGCGGCATTTTAACGAAGCGCTTGCTATGCTAAAACAAGTAGGTTATACCCGAATAACCCGTTTTAGAAATCGAAAACGCAGCGAAATTATTATTTAATATACTTTGTTTTATTCGAGTCTCGATATTAAATTTGAATAATCGTCATTAATTTGTTCTTTAATATCGTTCATGGCTTTTTTAAAGGCTTCGATATTTGCTTTACGTACGGCTGCACTTTTTGTATACCCGTAAAGCGATGAAGTGTTCCGTGCTTTACCTGAAGCGGTATACGATCCAATGAGTTCGTTATTATTATTAAAAATATCAACGTCAATATCGAGGTAAATTTTTTCGACTGAAACAGGCATGCCAAGGATATTGAGGGTGCATAATGAAAGAGCAGACAAAAGAAGTAACACCCTGTTGTCTCTTGATTCTTTGCCGGCAATACGACAGGCTATTAAGCCTTTTTTCTCTCCATACGGATTTGTGATATTATATTTAACATCGCGCTGAAAAACCGTAAGCAAGTCGTTGGTTGATACATCGCTGCTTTGGATGTTTATCATATCATAATCGTGGCTTATAACATCACCTTCGTTTATTCTGATATCGGTTTGCGAAATCATTTTATCAGGATAATTTCGCTCAAGGCTGTACATGTCAAAATGTGTTTCCAGAGGAGGCAATAGTTGGGGATTTTTCCCCTCGGGTTTTAGGGTGTTTAGATCGAGTACCCGGCACGAAATTGTTGTAAGTGCTATTGCAATAATTATGAAAATTGATTTCTTCATGGCTTGTTTATTTAGTTATGTTTAATATTAGCATGCTTCTGTAAAGCAAATATTAAGCCAAATACAAAAAGTAAATATGTAAATATATCATACCACGCGAACAAATTTTTTTATTTCTTTGTTTCAACTTACACATTTATAAAATAAAATTTTTTATGGCCGATGATAAAAAGAACGGCAAAAAAGGCCGTTTCGACCGTTTTTTAACTGTTGTTGAGAGAGTTGGTAATGCACTACCACACCCCGCTACCTTGTTTTTACTCTTTGCGTTGTTAATACTTGTAATATCGTACATTACAAGTTTATTCGATATTTCGGTTATACATCCGGGGACAGGTGAAACTGTTGTTCCTGTAAATTTATTAAGCAAAGATGGATTGCACCGGATTTTACGTGAAATGGTAGGTAATTTTACCGGATTTGCACCTTTGGGAGTGGTATTGGTAGCAATGCTCGGAATTGGTGTTGCCGAAAGCAGCGGATTGATAGGGGCAGCATTAAAACTTTTGGTTTTGTCGGCACCAAAAAAGTTACTCACCTTTGTTATTGTTTTTTCAGGTATTTTGTCGAATACTGCCAGCGAGGTAGGGTATGTATTGTTAATTCCATTAGCAGCAATAATTTTTTTAGCAGTAGGCAGGCATCCTATTGCCGGAATGGCTGCAGCTTTTGCAGGTGTATCGGGCGGATATAGTGCCAATTTATTGTTGGGTACTATCGATCCCCTTTTAGCCGGCTTATCTCAGGAAGCGGCTCATATTATCGATCCCGAATATTTAGTTAACCCGGCAGCAAACTTTTATTTTATGTTTGTTTCAACATTTTTTATTGCGGCTGCGGGAACCTGGATAACCGAAAAAATTGTAGTTCCACGCCTGGGGAAATACACTGGCGATGCTGTACCCGAAACCATTGGAAAACTTGATAAAAGTGAAAAGCGCGGATTAAAATTCGCTTTTGTTTCTTTTATTATTATTACTGCAGTGCTGCTTTGGGGTACTATACCAGCAAACGGTTTTCTTCGCGATCCTCTTACCGGAAGCTTGCTTCACTCTCCATTTATGAAGGGCATTATAAGCATTATTTTTCTTGCAGCTGCCATTATGGGAGTAAGTTATGGTATTGGTTCAAAAAATATTAAAAACGATACCGATGTAATGAATGGCATGGGCAAAGCAATGTCGACTCTTGGCATTTATATCGTGTTGGTTTTTTTTGCTGCCCAGTTTGTTGCCTATTTTAAGTGGACAAACCTGGGTTTGATTTTTGCCATAAAAGGAGCTGAATTTTTGCAATCGGCAGGCTTTGGAATGATTCCCCTTATGATTGCTTTTATTATCTTAACTGCGGTAATTAATATGTTTATGGGCAGTGCATCGGCTAAATGGACAATTATGGCTCCGGTATTTATTCCTATGTTTATGCTCATAGGTATTTCGCCCGAAATGACTCAGGTAGTATATCGTATTGGAGATAGTGTAACCAACATTATTTCGCCTATGATGTCGTACTTTGCACTTATTGTGGCATTTATGCAAAAATATGAGCCTAAAGCCGTTATCGGTACTATTATTGCAACCATGTTGCCTTATTCGTTAATATTTTTAATTGTTTGGTCGGTTTTATTAATTGTGTGGTTGTTGTTGGGCTTGCCTATTGGCCCCGATGCTCCGCTTGCTTATCCATAGTCCAAAACGCTCTATTTTGTTTTATAATTTTTCAATTTCGTTACGGAAATCAAGTTGTAAATCTTCGTGTAACATACCCAAAACTTTTTTTATACGGGTATATTCACGCAGGTATATATTTCCAAGTACCGAACCATACCGTAAATTTAGCCCCGAGGTTTTCAGTTTACGACAAAAATAAATCAGCAGCGAAAGCTCGGTTGTCTTTTCGCCCGAAAATTTGATGTATTTACGGGTAGTTTTTAAAACCTTGCGTATGGTTTTTTTGGCCAAATAAAGCTGGCTTTTATTTAAGTGTGAAAATTGTTGGTCAATTTCTTTTTTTACTTCTTCAATAAATAAATCCTGGCTATTGTGTTGATACAATAAGTAATTGAGTAATTCTTTATTTTCGACTTTATATTTTGCCAGTTTTATACAAAATCCGATGAGTTCATCAGGCGACAAATGTAAAAGTTCTTTTTTTATAGTATTAATTGACTCGGGCTTCATACTTTAAATGCTTCGTATTATTATCTTAGGCTAATCATTAATTTATGGCAAAAATAGTGAAAATAGATTTTATCCAATGAATATAAAATAGCATGCTTTTTTTTCAAAAAAAATATTTGCAAACAACTTGTTTTCAGATCAATTATTTATATTTGCACTGAGGGTGGATTAACTTAATAAACAATTTAGAGTTTATTTATATATAGAATTGTAGATTATTACAAACATATAAATACAAGCAGTATTGTTAAAATTAAAACAGTGCTCGTTTTTTTAAATTTTAAACTTTAACACTATGAAAAAGACATGTTTTTTTATTGCGATTTTTATTTTGAGCTTTATTGCTCACATACAGGCAGTTGCTATTCCTGACTTGATTGGACCCGATGATTTTCCGGTTACTCTTAGCTCATCGAATACAGTGGTAGACCTTGACGTAAACGATGATGGAACGCGTGATTTTAGGGTTTCATATTCATCGTTATCTTCAACCAGTTTTACATGTGAAATATATACTATGTATCTTCTAGCTGCTCCCGGAGCTCCATTAACAGCTACTTCTCGGGAAAGTAAGGTAATGTACGAAGAAGTAGGTGCCCCCGATTCACCTCCGCAAAGTCCAGTACCTTTAAGTTCTCCTACTATAGAATATGCTACATTACTCACAACCGGAAGTATTATTAACAGCGAACAACAATGGGGACATGGAGCATTTATTGCAGGGGATAATGTTTTTTTTTCACCGCCACTTGCTCCTACCGATACATACAATGATGGAGTAACCGATGGATACATGGGGATTGAATATACTGTTGGCTCCGAAACATATTACGGATGGATACAGACTCAAATAGACGATGTTGCTATGACTGTAACATTAAATTCAATGTGGTTATCGCCGGCTCCTTCTGCTCCTGCATTTGCCGGCCTTACAAATGGAAGTACTGTACCGGTTCCGTTTTTAGCATCAATTGCCGGTTTTTTGGTTATAGGCGCATCGTTATTTTTTAGGCGTAAACGCAAAAAATAAAATTTTGCATCGAAAATATTGTGTAAAAAAGTACGGCCTGCAGCTGTACTTTTTTTTGCCCAAACAGTAAATGAACCTTTGTTGTTTAAGCAGCCTGACGTGTAATACTCTTTCGGTTTTTGTAAAAAATTACAAAAAGAAAAACAATTAGAATAGTACTTGCAATTGCCAGTATTGAAGCCTCTTTACCTTCAACTCCCAGTTTGTCGGGATTGGTAGCTATGTAATTGTTATTGAATAAATAATATGCAACAACAGCTGCAGCATTGTTTACAAAATGTGCAATAACCGGCAACCACAAATTTCGGCTGTAAATTAGCAGGTAGCCAAATAACGCACCAAGAAAAACCCGGGGAATGAATCCGAAAAATTGTAAGTGCAATGCACTAAAAACTATTGCTGTAAGCCAAATCGCTATGTGTTCGTTTTTAAACCATTCGGTAAATACCCGTTGAATTATACCTCTGAAAAGTAATTCTTCGCCAATTGCAGGAATAAGAGCAATCAGGAAAATATTGTAAAATAAACCGCCAATAGTTGATGTTTGTACAAACAGTTCAGTTAATTCGGCTGCTGTATCTTCGGAGTTTCGCATCCATTGTTCAATTCCCTGCATCCATTGCGGAAGCGACATTTGTTCGTTCCACTGAGCAAGTAGATTGATAATGGGGCTCGAAAATAAAACAATGAGTGTTGCAAGCAATATTCCCCAAAACAGAGGTTTTTTATGCAAATACAAATATTGCGAAATGCTTTGACCAAAAAGGAGGGCAAGAAAAATTGACGGGGCAACAAATAAACCCAAAGACTGGGTAAGCTGAAAATATTTTAAAACTTGAATGTTTTCGGGGTTTGCTGTAATCGACGAATTTACCATTTGCGAAAATACATCCATCCCAAATATGGGAATTGAAAGTATAAGCGATAAAATCATAAAAATTAACAAGCCCAAAAGAGAAATAAATGCTGTAACTGCAATTTTTCGGGCAGGGTGTATGTTTTGATAAATACCTCGCATTTTATTTTATTTATTTTTTAAACATCAATGTGCTACATTTGTCTATTATAAAGAAAGTTGGCAAATTTATAAAAAATGAAACAAGGTTTCGCTCTTTTGAATTTTTTTCTAAATTTGTGTCTAGCTCTAAAAAACTGATAAAAAATGACTGAAGATGTAGATATGGTAATAAGTATGGCCGATGATTCGATGAGTGCAGCTATTGCTCACCTCGAAAAAGAATTAGGCCATTTACGTGCAGGCAAAGCCTCGCCACGTATGCTCGACAGTGTTATGGTTGATTATTACGGAACCATGACTCCTCTTTCGCAAACAGCTAGTATTACAACTCCCGATGCAAAAACTATTGTGATTCAGCCCTGGGAGAAACAAATGATATCGCCCATTGAAAAAGCTATTATTAATTCAAATTTGGGTTTTAACCCCGATAATAATGGCGATGTTATTCGGGTATTTATTCCTCCTTTAACCGAGGAACGCAGGAAATCTCTTGTAAAAGATGTAAACAAAGAGGGTGAAAATGCTCGTATTAGTATTCGCAATGCTCGCAAAGATGCAAAAGACGAATTGCATAAATTACAAAAAGAAGGCTTGTCGGAAGATTTTGAAAAGCAAGGTGTTGACGAAGTTCAAAAATTAACCGATGAGTACAATAAAAAAATCGATGTGATTATCGATAAGAAAAATAAAGAAATTTTGACTGTATAATTTTATCTTATGATAAAGTTTGTGTTTTCATGGCTATTTTTAAAGAGCAATCTGTATAGGTTGCTCTTATCTTTTTCGCGAAATTAAATAATCAAACAAATCGATCAAAGCTTGCCTGGCCGGGTTATCGTCAAATTGTTTAAGCCGTAACTTTGCTTCGGAGCATATTTCATTCATTTTTTGATTTGCATATTCAATTCCTCCACGTTTTTTAACGTTTTCAATCAACTCCTGAACAACATCTTTTTGCTTATTTTTTCGTTTAACAATATTCATCATCTGGCGTTTTTCGGGTACCGATGAATTGTTTAAAACATAAATCAGTGGAAGGGTTACTTTTTGCTCTTTAATATCGTTTCCGGCAGGTTTTCCGGTAATGCCTCCTTTTTCGTAATCAAAAATATCGTCGCGAATTTGAAAAGCAAGTCCGGCAAGTACTCCAATTTCACGCATCTCGCGAATAATTTTTTCATCTCTGCACACTGAGTGTGTACCAACTGCAAGGCTTGTTCCGATAAGCGAAGCTGTTTTTTTTGATATAATTTCGAAATATGTTTCTTCATCAATATCAAGCTTACGGCTTTTCTCATTTTGCAGCAATTCTCCTTCAATCGTCTCTTTCACAGCTTGTGAAATAATGTCGAGAGTTTCATATTCTTTTTCTCGTGTAGCAATAAGCAGTCCTTTTGATAAAAGAAAATCACCAATGAGCACTGCTCGCTTGTTGCCCCACAATGCGTTTATAGACAGTCTGTTGCGCCTTTCAAACGATTCGTCAATAATGTCGTCGTGTACAAGTGTTGCCGAGTGTAACAACTCAATTGATGTGGCTGCTAAATAGGTTTTTTTATTGATTGTACCGTGCATTTGAGCGGCCAAAAAAACAAATAACGGACGTATTTGTTTGCCTCGGTTTCTGATTATGTAATTTACAATGGTGTTAAGCAGCGGTACATCAGATTTTGTTGCTTCACGAAAAAATTTTTCGAATTGTTTTATTTCTTCATGTACCGGTTCTTTTATTGTATTGAGTCGCGACATGTTAAAAAGCATTATTTTCAAAAGCAAAAGTACAAAATATAAAATGAGGCTCATCGCTTTTTATTCGCGAAGCGTATAAGAGTTTCAAATTTGTTTGAACATTCATCAGAAACCGCTTAACAAAAGGAAAATTTGTTTATCGGATAGTCGAAACGAATGCACATACATATTCATGTAGCGAATGGTTTATATTTTTATATTTTTGTTCGATATTCAATATCCGCAGTTTTAATTGGTTTATAACAATTTGCTTAATTGCTTGTTATATATATGAATTCAGAAATTTAGAATTATGGCAAAAATCCGTGTTACAAAATTTTACGATTTCGAAATGGCTCATGCCCTTTGGAATTACGATGGACTGTGTAAAAATATACATGGGCATACATACAAGCTTTATGTAACAGTAATTGGCGAACCAATTAATGACCCAGGAAATGCAAAAAACGGAATGGTGATTGATTTTGGCGATCTTAAACGTATTGTAAAAGGCGAAATTGTTGATAAGCTCGATCATTCGCTTGTTGTTTATAATAAAGCACCTCTGGAGCAACTTCAAAAATTAGGCGAAATGTACCATCGGAATTTTGTGTTCGATTTTCAACCCACTTGCGAAAACCTGGTGTTGTGGATTGCCAATAAAATTGAACCTTTGTTGCCTGAAACCGTCAAGCTAAAACGGGTTAAGCTATACGAAACTGCCAGTTCATATGCCGAGTGGAATACCGACGATAATTAACAAATTCAAATTTCGAAGCCAATTTTTTCTGACCTAAACACAAAACAATGGAAACCGAATCAAACTCAAACAAAAAACTCTTTTTACTCGATGCCTATGCTTTAATTTACCGATCGTATTTTGCGTTTATCCGTAATCCTCGTTTTAATTCAAAAGGGCTCAATACATCGGCAATATTTGGGTTTGTAAATACATTGCAACAAATACTTAATGATGAAAATCCTTCGCACATAGCCGTTGCATTTGATGTACACGGGCCTACATTCAGGCACGATATGTTTGATCAGTATAAAGCAAACCGGGAGCAAATGCCCGAAGATATCCGCAAGTCGGTTCCCATTATTCGCGATATTGTTAAAGCGTACAACATTCCAATTATCGAAAAACAAGGCTACGAAGCCGACGATTTAATCGGAACCATTGCTCCAATGGCACAAAAAAAGGGCTTTGTTACCTATATGATGACTCCCGACAAGGATTATGCTCAACTTGTATCGGAAAAAATTTTTATGTACAAACCGGCCAAAAGCGGAAATAAGGCCGAAATATGGGGAGTACCCGAGGTTCTTAAAAATTTTGAAATTGAAACCCCAAATCAGATAATTGATATATTAGGACTAATGGGCGATACTGCCGATAACATACCCGGATGTCCCGGCATAGGGCCTAAAACTGCAATAAAACTCATTTCGGAATACAAAAGTATTGAAGGAATTTATCAAAACATTGATAAACTCAAGGGAAAGCAAAAAGAAAATCTTATTGAAAACAAAGAACAGGTTTTTCTTTCGCGTAAGCTTGTTGTCATTAATCAAAATGTGCCGGTTGATATTGATTTTGATAAAATGAAACGCGAGAATCCAAACTCTAAAGAGCTTATGAAGCTGTTTAGTGATCTCGAATTCAGGACATTGGCATCAAAAATTACCGGAACAAATACTCCCCGGCAAAGTGGCGAGTATACACAGGGTTCGTTGTTTGATTCAGCTCCTGCTCAGCAAAACACACCTCAGCCAGTAAACTTTAAAACAATCAACAACACTCAACATAATTACATCCCTGTTGAAACCCAAAATCAGAGGGCTTCGTTACGAGCCGAACTTGCCGTAGCTCAATCGTTTTGTTTCGATACCGAAACTACCGGCCTCGATCCGCACATTGCCGAACTTGTTTGTATTTCGTTTTCGATAAAGCCGCATCAGGCATACTGTGTGTTGTTACCTGATGATTATAGTGAAGCAAAAAAAATTGTACAAGAATTTGCTCATGTATTTTCCGATAAAAACATCGAAAAGATAGGACAAAACATAAAGTACGATATTTTAATGCTCAACCGTTACAACATTAACGTGCAGGGAAAATTGTTTGATACAATGATTGCACATTACTTATTGCAACCTGAGTTGAGGCATAACCTCGATTATTTGTGTGAGCTTTATCTCGATTATAAAAAAGTACCTACTTCTGATTTAATTGGGCAAAAAGGCAAAAAGCAATTGTCGATGCGCGATGTTGAACCCGATAAGCTTGTAGAATATGCCTGCGAAGATGCCGATTTAACCTTACAACTGAAAAATGTACTCGAATCAAAACTCGATGAATACGAACAGACAAAACTGTTTGATGAAATTGAAATGCCCCTTGTGCAGGTATTGGTACACATGGAAAATGCCGGAGTAAAAATCGATACAAAAGCCTTGAGCAGTTCGGCAGACGAGCTTCGTGAGCAACTTGTAACGCTCGAAACCGAAATTCATCAGCTGGCAGGTGAGGAGTTTTTGGTTAGCTCACCTAAACAATTGGGCGAAATATTATTTGATAAACTCAAAATTGATGCAAAAGCAAAAAAAACCAAAACCAAACAATATTCAACCAACGAAGAAACCCTTGCAAAACTTGCCGACAGACACCCAATAATAAATAAGGTGCTTGAGTACCGGGGTTTGCGTAAATTGCTGAGTACCTATATCGATGCTTTACCAAAGCTAATAAATAAACGTACAGGTAAAATTCACACATCGTTTAACCAAACAGTAACTGCTACCGGCCGTTTAAGTTCGGTTAATCCAAATTTGCAAAATATTCCGATACGCGATCAAAACGGACGCGAAATCAGAAAAGCATTTGTTCCTTCGGCTGATGATATGATTTACCTTTCGGCCGATTACTCGCAAATTGAACTGAGAATTATGGCTGCTTTGAGCAAAGATGAAAGTATGATTGAAGCATTCAGAAAAAATATTGATGTACACTCGCTTACTGCTTCAAAAATATTTAAAGTTGATACAGATAAAGTTACATCCGATATGCGCCGAAAAGCAAAAACAGCAAATTTTGGTATCATATACGGAATATCGGCATTTGGTTTATCGCAGCGGCTTAATATTTCGCGAACCGAAGCAAAAGAAATTATCGACGGATATTTCGAAGCATTTCCCGATGTGCAAAAATATATGGAAAAAAGCATCGAAATAGCAAGGAATAACGGATATGTGAAAACTTTGTTTGGCCGAAAACGTTATTTAAATGAAATTAATTCGGCAAACGCTGTAGTGCGTGGCATGGCCGAGCGAAATGCCATTAATGCGCCAATACAGGGATCGGCTGCCGATATAATTAAAATAGCAATGATTAATATTTATAACCGGTTTTTAGATCAGAACATTCAATCAAAAATGATTTTACAAGTTCACGACGAACTGAATTTCGAAGTATTTAACACCGAAATCGAAACAGTAAAGGAAATTGTAAAATACGAAATGGAAAACGCAATTCAGCTTGATATTCCGTTAACTGTTGAAATGGATACCGGAAAAAACTGGTTCGAAGCACATTAGATGCATAATGCACTATAAGTTATGTATAATAAGATTTTATCAGAAGAAGAATATCGCCGGGCAATTATTCGATTTTTAGAAATTTGTGATGCCGAACCCGGAACTCCTGAATACGAAGAAATGAAGGAGCTTACAATTTTTATGGAAGAATATGAAAAACTCAGTTGTTACGAACGTAAGCATATAAACTGATAAATAATTATCTTTGGAAATCATTTTTTTCCGGAGTAATATGATGGAACATTTCATAACAAACACTTTTCAAAACCTTTTCAATCCATTAAACAACTTTGGATTATTTGCGGATATACTCCCCGGAATTAAACACGAACCTTTTATTTCGAATTGGGAAGTTGTATATTTTATCCTGATTTTATCGCTTTTTGCATGGCTTATGTTGTCGTCGGGGAACCACATGCTCTCTTTATTTCAGTCGGCATTTAATTCTCAAACAGTCAACAGGCTTTATGGCGAAAAAGCCGATAACATTTTGCATCCATCTTTCAGGTACGATATGCTTTTTTACTCAACAACAGGAGTTATGCTTTACCATTTTCAGCAAATTTATTATACAAGCACGCTATATTCGGGCTGGATAATGGTTTTTATAAATATTGGAGCTGTACTTCTGTTTTTTAACTTAAAATTCTTTTTATACATTCTTTCGGGTGCTATTTTTGATGTTGGAAATCAGGTTGATGAATACCTGTTTTATTTAAAGTCAATGAACCGGGTTTCGGGCTTTTTTATGCTTCCATTAAGCATTATTTTGTTTTTTACCGATGGTTTTATCACCAATTCTTTGTTGATTTTGGGAGCTGTAATTCTTTTTTCCCTTAGTATTTTAGGGATATACAGAGGAATGAAAATAAAAGGGGAAAAAGATTTTTCTATTTATTATTTGATTTTATACCTTTGTACCCTCGAAATTTTGCCTGTTTTAATACTTTGGCGAACATTTCGTTGAGAGAAAAATTATCTAGAAATTAATAAACTACTAGGTTTTGAAAATCAAAAGAATACTGGTTTCCCAACCCGAACCAAAGTCGTCCGGATCGCCTTACTTCGAATTTGCCGAGAGAAACAACGTAAAAGTTGATTTCAGGTCATTTATTCATGTTGAAGAAGTATCGGCGAAAGAATTCAGACAAAATCGGATTAACATTTTAGAGCATACCGCTGTAATTTTTACAAGCCGTACGGCTATCGATCATTTCTTTCGGATGTGTGACGAATTGAGAATTACCGTTCCCGATTCGTTCAAATATTTTTGTATATCGGAAGCAACAGCTTTTTATTTACAAAAATATATTGTGTACCGTAAGCGAAAAATATTTTATGGCGATGGCAAATTTTCTGAACTGGTTGATATTATTAAAAAACACTCAGGAGAGAAATACCTTGTGCCGCTTTCGCACATACACAAACCCGAAATTCCTGATTTGCTTGACAAAGCAAACGTTGACTATACAAAAGCAATTTTGTATCGTACTGTAAGCAGCGATTTATCGGATTTAAAAGACGTAAACTACGATATTCTTGTATTTTACAGTCCTTCGGGAATAAAATCACTGGTGAAAAATTTTCCCGATTTTGAGCAAAACGATATAAAAATTGCATCGTTTGGAACATCAACTGCCGAAGCTGTAAAAGAGGCCGGGTTACGACTCGATATTGAAGCACCTAATCCTAAGGCCCCATCAATGACAATGGCTCTTGAGCAGTTTATAAAACAGAACAATAAAAAATAGATTATAAACCAGCTTCGGCTGGTTTTTTTATTTGTTAATTCTTAGATTGTACACATTTACTCTCTGTGTGTGTTTTTAACAAAAATTTCAGCACTATCTCAAATCATTTATAAATAGGATAAAAAAACTATTTTTATGCCGGTATTAAAAGAAAGAAAAGGATGAAGAGAGAGATAGAAATAATGGCTCCTGTTGGTTCGTTTGAATCATTACGGGCTGCAATTCAGGCCGGAGCCGGATCAATTTATTTTGGTGTTGAGCAACTCAATATGCGTGCACGTTCGGCCAATAATTTTACACTTGCCGATCTCGATAAAATTGTGCAAACTGCGAAAGAGCACAACATAAAAACATACCTCACGGTAAATATTGTAATTTTTGATAACGAGCTCGATAAACTCGACCTAATACTCAATGCTGCAAAAAAAGCAGGTGTAACGGCTGTTATTGCTTCCGATTTGGCTGCTATTGTTGCTGCTCGCGAAAAAAATATCGAAGTGCATATTTCAACTCAGCAAAATATTACCAATATACATGCAGTAAAGTTTTTTGCACAATATGCCGATGTTGTTGTGTTGGCTCGCGAAATGAATATTGGAAGGGTATGGGAAATAAACCGGCAGATTGAAGAGCAAAACATAACAGGGCCATCGGGTAATTTAGTTAAAATCGAGATGTTTGTTCATGGTGCATTGTGTATGGCAACTTCAGGCAAATGTTATCTGAGCCTGCACGAAATGAATTCGTCGGCAAACCGCGGGGCTTGTATGCAAGTATGCCGCAGGGCTTATATTGCAAGCGACAAGGAAACCGGAAAAGAAATCGAAATTGATAACGAGTATTTGATGTCGCCTAAAGATTTAAAAACGATACATTTTTTGAATAAAATTCTTGATTCGGGAGTGTCGATTCTTAAAATCGAAGGCAGAGCTCGTTCTCCTGAGTATGTTAAAACGGTTGTTGAATGTTATCGCGAAGCGGTTGAGGCTTATTTCGACAACTCGTTTACCGACGAAAAAATCCAAAACTGGGACAGTCGGTTGGCTTCGGTATTTAACCGGGGATTTTGGGATGGTTACTATTTGGGACAACGACTTGGAGAATGGAGCCGAAACTACGGATCGAGGGCTACAAAACGTAAAGTATATATTGGCCGAAGCCTGAATTATTTCTCAAATATTCGAGTTGCCGAATTTAAAATTGAAACACAAAGCATAAAAACCGGCGATAGAATTATGATTATTGGCCCTACAACAGGTATTATCGAAACCAATATTTCAGAAATACGTGTCGACTTAAAATCGGTTGATACCGCTCCTAAGGGTGTAAAATGTTCGATACCCGTTGATGAGAAGATACGCCGTGCCGATAAATTGTATAAAATTGTTGATTCCTCCGAAATTAAAACGCAATAACTCCTTTATCCGTTATTTAGAGTAAGGTGTAGTACAATTATTGTAATTTTGATTAGATAAGAGGCAGCTGTATTGAAAATTATAGTTTCGACGATATTAATTTTTGTGGTATTTATAAAAATGCTTAGTGCCCAGCAATGGGTTTCGCAAGAAAATACCATCGAAACCAACTGGAATATTACTCTGCAAGTTGGGCGTACTGCCTTGTTGAGCGAAATAAATACTAATTTTAAAGGTATAAGCAACGACATGAACAATATGTCGGACTGGGGATTTAACATCCAAATAGCGAAAATGGTATGGGAGAGGGTTGACATTGGTGCTGAATTTACCATGGCAAACTACAAGGGATTTAAATCAAATCCATCGAATGTTGCATATCTTATGCAGCATTATTACTACAATACCGATGGCAAAGATTTTGAACCATACCCTATTTATTACGATTCGGATTTTACAAATTTTTCGGCCTTTGTTAAATACAATTTTATAAACTTTAGCTCGTGGACTAAGGGATATTTTATGCTCAATTTGTATGTAAAAATGGGAGTTGGCGTGGCTTTCCCTACATCCGAAATGGGCTATTCCGAAAAAATAAGCTATAAGCATACAGGGCTTACTCATCCTTTATATTCTAAAGGCCGGTATCCAAATACCAATAAGGACGCACACAATTTTTTCACACCGGCCTTTGGGCTAAACTATCAATTAAGCGAGCGATTATTTTTCTCGGCCGAAGCCAGCTTTCAGCTTATTGGAGCCGATAACCTTGATGGTGTGCACAACTACGCAAATACTTTACGCACTGATACCCCTCGCGATGAAGTGTATTTGCATCGCATTAGAGTGTATACTCTGACTGCAAAATTTATGTTTGGAGTAACTTATTTTTTTAATTTCGACTCGGAAAAAAATGAACGTGAAAGACAATTGCCCTGGTATAAGCAGCGATACCGATCGTATTATTCCGATTTTCATCGGCCTTCGACAAAAATTCGCAGGCAAACCAGGCAACCTTTTTACCGACATAAATTTAAAGATGAATAAAGATCACTAAATTTGTTACAACAAAAAAAACAAGTATGTCGAAACGTGCAATTATTATTTCAGCAATAGCAGCAGTATTTGTATTTACCATTGTGATATTTTTTTTAACCCGGAAATCCTTTAATACTTATGAGCAGTCTGGGGCTTTTAATGCTGTTCCCGAAACTTCGCCGGCTATACTCCGCATTAATAACCCGGTAAAATTTTTCGAAACTTTGCCCGATAACGAAATGGTTTCGTTACTTATGGCATCGCAGCCGGCCAACACATTAATGCTAAAAATTTTCGAAGCATTTGATTATTTGTCAGAGTTCGATGATTTTAAACGCTTAATAAATAAAAACGAAGTTTTGATATCTCTTAATTACAGTGGCCGAAACGATGTTGACCCACTTGTAATTATTCCGGTTAAATCGAAATCTGAAGCCGATATGTTTTCGAAAGTGGTTAACAAAATTAAAAGCAATTCCGAAATTGCCAGTTCAATCAGAAAATACGACCGGGTTGATATCTATAATTTTCAGATAAACGGACAATCGGTATACGCAGCGTATTACCAAGGAGCTTGTTTTATTAGCGAAAAAACATTGCTCATCGAAAATGCAATACGGCAAAGTAAGCTGAATAGTATTGCCGAAAATCCTCAACTCGAATCGATATTAAAAACAACCAGTGCGCAAGCCGATATCAATTTCTTTATAAATCCGCAAAATGCAGGCGCTCTGTTTTCGGGCTTTTTATCATCGTCAATGAATGTTAAGGCAGGCCAGTTGAAAAATTATTCGGGGTGGACCGAGCTCGACATCAGCATTAGCGAAGGAAAAATATTGATGAACGGTTTCTCGGCTGCCGGCGATTCAGATAATTATTTTGCCGAAACTATAATTAATCAGCAAGCCGTTTCGTCTGATATTGCACGAATATTGCCCCAATCAACGGCTTTTTATACTGCACTTTTTCTTTCCGATATTAAAGCCTATGTTTCCGATTATGAAACGTATTTGCAGCGGCGCAATTTGTCGATACAGAAGCAAAATAAAATTCAGCAAATTGAGCGCGAAACCGGAATCGGCATTTACGATTTTATGTACGAAATTGCCGACCAACAATTTGCCCTTGCCGGAATTAATACCAATCAGAATACGCCAACAAGCGGACGCATTTGGGTTGTAAAAGCTAAAAGCGGAAGCCATGCTTTAAATAAACTAACCGATTTGCAGAAAAAATATATCGGAACAAAAGAACTCAAACCCGACGAGTGGAGCCGAAATTATTCAATTGATGCACAAACGTTATTTAAGGTGTATCGTTTCCCGTATGCCGATTTGCCAGAAACCGTTTTTGGTAAAATTTTTAGCGGAGTGCAGGCAAACTGGTTTTCGGTATACGATAATTATATCATTTTTGGCGATTCGTACCGCACTGTTGCATCGGCTTTGCATGCAAATGTTTTGGGCGAAACTCTCTCGGGGAGCATGGATTATAACCGGTTTAGTTCAAATTTTAACGATAAAAGCAACATTACATTTTATGTTAATACTGCCGTTTCGATGCCCGTTGCTGCTGCTTTCTTTAATCAAACTACAAGCGAAGTACTAAACAGCAACGAAGATTTACGTAAGTTTAAAGCGTTTGTGTTTCAGGTAACATCAACCCGAACAATGCTTTATAACAACAGCTGCTTGTTGTTTAACCCCGAAATTCAATCGAAACCTCAAACAATTTGGCAAAGTAAAATTGGACGTTCGTTTGATTTTAAACCAAAATTTGTAATTAATCACTACGATAAACAAAACCGAGAAATTGTATTGCAGGATAACGACAACATTTTTTATTTAATAAATAATGTTGGACGTGTACTTTGGCAAATAAACCTCGATAGCCCCATTATGGGCGAAGTTCATCAGATTGATCTTTATAAAAACGGGAAATTGCAATATTTATTTAATACCGAAAATAAAATCTATCTGGTTGATCGGAATGGTGATCATGTAAAAAATTATCCTGTAAATTTGCGCGCTAAAGCAAGTAATGGTATTGCAGTGTTCGATTACAATAACAATCTCGATTATCGATTTTTTGTAGCCTGTACCGATTGTAACATTTATGCCTACAGTTCCGATGGAAATATGCTCAGGGGGTGGAACCTGTTTAAAACCGATCATCCGGTTACAAAACCGGTGCAGCATTTTAGAGTCGATGGAAAAGATTACATTGTTGCTTCGGACATTATGAAAGATTATATACTACATCGTCGTGGAACGATAAGAGTAAAAACCGATGCTGTTTATCCACATTCCGAAAACAATACTTTATACCTCGAAGACCGAAGCGGGTTAAACGAACCAAGGATTGTAACTACCGATAAAACCGGAAACATGAGGTATACATCGCTCGAAAATGGTTCTCATCAAATTGTAAATGTGTCGAAGTTTAGCGAGCAGCATTATTTTTTAAGTCATAATCTTACTTCAGACGAAGGTTACGAGTATATTTTTGCCGATAAAAATTACGTATATGTATGCAAATCAGGCTCGAAGCTTATGCTAAAAAAAGAATTTGATAAATCAATTACTCACAGCCCAAACATTTATACATTTAGCGGAGGCGTAAAAAAAATTGGTGTAACATGCAAGGACGAGAATCAAATTTACTTATTTGATACTAAGGGCCAAATGCATCAGGGATTTCCTTTGGCCGGATCAACCGAATTCAGTATCGGCTTTATTAGTGCCGAAATGTCGAATTTTAACCTTTTGGTTGGCAGCCCCGACGGGTATTTATACAACTATTATGTTGAGTGATTACTCATATTCTTGAATTCAATTTAAGCTATAAAAAAAGTTTCTTTACCAGCTAGGGGCAAAGAAACTTTTTTGTATTTGCTTAAAAGCATTAATTATTTTGAATTATTTCGAGTACCTCACCAAGGTCGGGAGTTAGTATAATTTCGGTACGTCGGTTTTTTTGGCGTGCTTCGGGTGTTTTTGCTGTGTCGAGTGGAACGTATTCGCTACGTCCGGCAGCAATAATGCGTTCGGGAGCAATATTGTTGTTGCTTAAAAGGATTTTGCTAACAGCTGTTGCCCGCATTACGCTTAAGTCCCAGTTGTCTTTAATTACGCCTGTACCATTTAGTGGAACATCATCTGTATGTCCCTCAACCATAACATTAATGTCTTTGTTAGCCGCTAAAACTTCGCTGAGGCTTAATAAAGCTTCGCGTCCTTTAGGGTCGACATTGTAACTGCCTGTTTTAAACATGAGGTTTTCTTCGAGCGAAACATACACTTTTCCGTTCTTTTCGTGAACACTTAAGCCTTGATCGTAAAAACCACGTAAAGCTTGATTGAGTTTTTCGCGCAGCTGCGTTACTGCTTTTTTCTGGTTATCTAAAGCATCTTGCAGTTCCTGAACTTTTGCTTGTTGTTCACTTAGCGTTTGTTCAGCTTTAGCTAATTTTTGTTCTTGTTCTTCGAGTTCTTTTTGAGCCAAAGCAAGTTTTCTCTCTTGTTCGCTTAGTTTCTTCTCTGCCTCTTCAACTTTATCTTCGCGTTCCTGCAAGTTGCGTTGCATCACTTGCAATTCCGATAAAAGTTTCGATATTTCTTCCGAACTTCCATCTTGCAAGGCTGCAATTTGTTTTTCGAGTTCCTGATTTGTTTGTTTCAGACGCTCATTTTCAGTTTTCAGTTTTTGAGCTTGATTGTTCAACTCTTCAGATTTTTTCTCCATGTTTGAAAAGCGTGTAAGCAAGTTTTCAAGCTTACCTCCCAACTCGTTGTTTTCGACAACCAGTTTCCGGTTTTCATCTTTCAGTTGCGCATTGCTTTTTTGGTAACTTTCGGCCTTTTGTTTAGCATCTGAAAATTGTTTTAATGGTACACAGCCTGCCATTGCCGATAATACCAAAATTGCGAATACTATTTTTTGTGTTTTCATTTTATACTATTTAAAATGTTTTTGAGTTTGTAATTCAAGTTGATCGATATAAAAATATTCAAAATTAAGCATTAAATAAGATGTGTGAAATATACCATGAAAACTCACTTTTGCACAAAAATATTTTATTACAGCTTAATAACGATAGATTTTTTACTATTTTTTCGAAATAAGGTACAACGAAATTCGCCTTGTTTTGAATCATAAAGTTGTATTTTTGCAGCATTACTATAACAAACTATGACAGATTCACGCTTTCAGTTATTAAATACAATAAACAGCCCGTCGGATTTACGCAAATTGCCTTCGGATAAATTGGAACAGGTAAGCAAAGAGTTACGCGAATATTTGATTAATATATTGTCGGAAACTCCCGGGCATTTTGGTGCAAGCCTTGGTGTGGTTGAGCTTACAGTTGCATTACATTATATATACAATACTCCGCTTGATACTTTAATTTGGGATGTTGGACATCAGGCATACGGGCATAAAGTATTAACCGGCCGCCGTGATCGGTTCAATACTTTAAGGCAATATAAGGGGGTTAGCGGTTTTCCTTCGCCGGCCGAAAGTAACTACGACGCATTTGGTGTGGGGCACTCGTCAACTTCAATATCGGCAGCATTGGGCATTGCAGCTGCCAAACAACTGAAAGGCGACAAAAGCCATGTTGTAGCTGTTATTGGCGATGGAGCACTTACCGGAGGCATGGCGTTCGAGGCTCTGAATAACGCCAGCGAAAACAATTCGAATGTTCTTATAATACTAAACGATAACAACATTTCAATCGACCCCAATGTAGGAGGAATCAGTCGGTACCTTACCAAAATATCGGCTTCGGAAATGTACAATAAACTTCGCGATAGAATCTGGAATTTTTTGGGGCTTTTTAAGTGGATTGGCCGCAAATTACGCACCGGCATTCAAAAAATAGGTTTCTCTACAAAGTCGTTTTTTATTAAAGAGAGTAATCTTTTTGAGGCTTTTAATATTCGGTATTTTGGGCCGGTTGATGGGCACGATATTGATTTATTACTGTATTTACTTCCAAAATTAAATAAAATACAAGGCCCGAAAATTTTGCATATCAAAACCAAAAAAGGCAAAGGATATCATCCGGCCGAAAAAAATCAAACCTTATTTCATGCTCCAGGTAAGTTTGATGTGCTTACCGGCAAACAACGAGTTTCGGGCAATGGCGACGATCCGCCGTTATTTCAGGTAGTATTTGGGAAATCATTGCTTGAGCTTGCTAAGAAAAATGATAAAATTGTTGGCATTACTCCTGCTATGTTATCGGGCTGTTCGCTAAATATTATGCAAAAAGAAATGCCCGAACGCGTATTTGATGTTGGTATTGCCGAGCAGCATGCAATGACTTTTGCCGCAGGGTTAGCCGCCGCCGGTATGGTGCCTTTTTGCAATATTTATTCATCGTTTTCGCAACGTGCATACGATCAAATTATTCACGATGTTGCTATCCAGAAACTTCCGGTTATTATTTGTCTCGACAGGGGCGGCCTGGTTGGTGCCGATGGGGCAACGCATCATGGTGCTTTTGATATGGCTTTTTTGAGCTGTGTTCCCAATTTAACAATTGCATCGCCTCTTAACGAACAAGAGTTGCGTAATATGATGTTCACTGCTCAAAGCGAACCTAAAGGTCCATTTGTAATTCGTTATCCGCGCGGAAGTGGAGTAATGAAAAATTGGGAAACTCCTTTTGAAAAAATTGACATTGGAAAGGGGCAAAAATTAATTCATGGCGAAAAATTAGCTGTTCTTACTATTGGCCCAATCGGAAATGTTGCTGCAAGGGCAATTAAAAACTTTGATAAAAATACAATTGCTTTATTTGATATGCGCTTTATTAAACCAATTGATCAGGAGTTACTGCACAATGTATTTAAAACCTATTCGAATATTATTACCATCGAAGATGGAAGCATTAAAGGCGGATTAGCCAGTGCTGTTATCGAATTTATGAATAGCAACAATTATACGGCACATATACATCCATTGGGGATCCCCGATTATTTTGTTGAGCATGGTGCACCCGAAGATTTATTCCGCGAGTGTGGTATTGATGCGCAGGGAATTGAAAAAACAATTCAACAAATTTTGTAAAATTCAAAATCAGAGTGTACCTCTATGCAGTTTTGTTTATTTGTAAATTCATAAACTCATCAATTATATGTTGATGTTGATGTAATTTTTCATGTAATTTTACGTTTTACTATTTCAACATCAAAAAAAGAGCATTTTGGATATATATTTTAAAAAACGACGCTGGAAACAAATCCTTTTTTTAATCGCAGTTTTTATTGGGATAGGCTCAATTACCTATACCAATATTTTAATTAAGCAGGTTTCGAAAGAGGAACAAATTAAAGTTGAACGCTGGGCCGAAGCTACTCGTTTACTTGTAAGTTTCGACAATTTAGGCAGTGATGTTACTAATTTTCTGAACGACATCATACTTACCAATACCACAATTCCAATTATTGTTGTCGATCAGCAAAAGAATATTCTTTCGGATCGGAATATTAAGTATAACGATAAAAACAAACAGAGGGTACTTGAGAGCGAGCTTGCCAAAATGATTGCCAAAAATAACGTTATCGAAATTCCGGTATCGAAAAACGAAATGCAGTATTTGTATTACAAAGAATCGTCGTTATTAGTTAATTTGCGCTATTATCCTGTATTTCAGTTAGGCGTAATACTCATATTTATTGTTGTTGCCTACATTGCATTTAGCTCGGCACGCAAGTCGGAACAAAATCTTGTATGGATAGGCCTGGCTAAGGAAACTGCACATCAACTTGGAACCCCAATATCGTCGTTAATTGCATGGATTGAATTGCTTAAAGATGAGCAGGTTGATGAACTTACGTTGACCGAGTTGAGCAAGGATGTGAATAAGTTGAAGAAAATATCCGAACGCTTTTCAAAAATTGGGTCGAAGCCTGAGTTATACCCCGAAAATATTTATGCCATACTTACAAACACCGTTCAATATTTACGAACAAGGGTATCGAAAAAAATTGTATTTAAAACAAACTTTTCCGAAACCGACGAATTGTTTGTTCCTCTTTCGGCATCTCTTTTTGGATGGGTAATTGAAAATATTATTAAAAACTCAGTCGATTCGATTGAAGACAAAAAAGGAACGATTACTCTTGAAGTACAAAGCAACGAAAAAGAAATTATTATCGATATCAGCGATACCGGGAGAGGAATTAATAAATCGCGTTTTAAAACCATTTTTAATCCCGGATATACAACCAAGCAACGAGGATGGGGGCTTGGTTTGTCATTATCGAAACGAATTATTGAGATATATCATCGGGGTAAAATATTTATTAAGAGTTCGGAATCATACAAACAAACAACGTTTAGAATTATACTTAAGATAAAACAGAAGAATTATGAGTGACAATTTTTTATTTCATAATCCCAAAATGATGGTTACTCTTAACGTATTGTCGGTAATTGTTACAGCAATATGCGAGGTATTTGTAATTTACGTGTTTTTCACAAAAGGGTTGCACGATGAAATTGTATCATGGAAATTTGGAGTTATTATTGCCGGATTAGTAATTGTTTCGCTTATGTTTGTGCTTTCGGTAATTGCATTGATTTATTTTTTTAAAAAACAGCGAAAAAAAAATCATGTATAAAAAAAATATTTGTATCGGCATTTAGCGCGAATAAGCACAACTTGCTTTAATCAAGCCACTCTTCGCGCAATGCAGGGCGCCCAAATAGAGTATTATTTGCGGGCAAAACAAAAATAAAGTTGCAGCTTTGGTTTTATTTGAAAATTAGATAGTTTAAAAACAAACCGAAAAATTTAAAGGTTTGTTATTTTTTTATATTTTTGCAGCACTTTTTGAAAAACAGAAAGATGAGTTATCTCTCGAGATATGAAATAGCCTTTAAAGGCTTAAAAGAAGGAAAACATCAATTCGATTACGAATTAGACGAGAAGTTCTTTGAGAAGTTCGAAAACAGTGAAGTAGAGAAAGGAACAATTGACGCACAGGTAGTACTGATTAAGTTGTCGGCTTTGTTAACACTCGAAATGACTGTGAAGGGACAAGTTGAATTAATGTGTCATCGCTGCCTCGATAATTACTGGCAGCCGGTATACGGAGAAAGCCGTTTATTTATAAAGTTTGGTGTCGAATCGGACGAAATGAGTCACGATTTGATTGTAATACCAAATAATTCCGATCACATTAATGCGGCACAGTACCTTTATGAGCTTGTAATTTTGTCGTTACCAATAATGCATGTACATTTGCCCGATCAAAATGGTAAAAGCACTTGCAATACCGAAATGATAAAAAAACTGAACCAATACCTTGTTACCGAAGAAGAAAGTACTAAAAATGCCGAACCTAAGGTTGACGAGCGCTGGAATGATTTAAGAAAATTAATAGATAACAAAAAAAAATAACGAAATGGCACATCCAAAGCACAAAATCTCAAAAACGAGAAGAGATAAGCGCAGGACTCACTATAAAGCAACTCCTGCAACACTTTCGACTTGCTCAAATTGCGGTGCAGCTGTAAAATATCACACCGTATGTGGCGAGTGTGGTTACTACAGAGGTAAACTTGCAATTGAAAAAGAAGTAACTGTATAAGCAATACATTGTGTATTGAACGATTACGAATCCTGCCAAAGCAGGATTTTTTTTTGCATTGTAAGCTATAAAAAAAATGCACTGCTTGAGTTCCTTTAAGTATTTTAGTATTTTTGCTATCGATGTCAATAAAATAATACCGAAAATATGGCAAAACAGACCGAAAATTCATCTAATGCTGTAAACATTATAGCATTGTCGACAAAAATACATGGTGAGATAAATACCGATTCCGATATCAGAATAGACGGAACTCTTGAAGGAAACTTAAAAACTTCGGGGCGGCTTATTATTGGAGCCCAGGGCAAAGTAAACGGAGAGGTAATATGCCGGGTTGCCGAAATTGAAGGCAATTTAACCGGAAAAATTGAAGTGAAAGATTTACTTACTCTTAAAGAAAAATCGAATCTGCAAGGCGAAGTTACAACCGGACAGCTTATGATTGAACCCGGCGCAATTTTCTCGGGAAATTGTAAAATGAACAGTAAAGCCGACATTAAGACGAAATAATATTTACTCCTTTTTACAAAACTTTCAGTATCTTACCATTCATAAATTTTAAATGTAATGGAAAAGAGCTTTAAAAAGTTTATTCGTGGACTCACTGTTTTCACTCTCATTATTGTGGGGGTGTCTGCTGTATTGTTTCTTTTGTTTTTTAAAGCCTATTATCTGCCAGTCTTTCCTGTGGTTGTTCTGTTTTATTACTTATCAACTGCTTTTTTGCATAAATACATGATTCATATTACGCGTAAAGCTGACTCAAATTTCAGTTTTAAATTTATGCTCATATCGTTTGTGAAAATGTTTGTTTATATTGTTTTTGGGGTTTTATACATTATCATCGACGATAAAAATGCCGTTGCTTTTTTAATTTTTTATCTTTTACTTTATGTGGCGTATGCAGTATATGAAGTACGTAGCATTATTAATTTTATAAATTAATAAACTGCTGAATAGTAAACATGTAGTCCCTCATTTTTTCAGCAATTGATAAAATGCTTCTGTATGCCGCATTTTGTAATTTATTCGTTATATTTAAAGGTGGTTAAGCATTAAAGTATGAAGGGAATAGTTAAAAGCATAGTGATAATATTTATTCTTGTATGTAATCCGCTGGTAATGAGCGCTAATGCTGCCAATGATAACAAGGATTTTGATATTGTTGATTTTGTGTTTGATCATGTAAACGACTCGTACGAATGGCATTTCTTCACAATAGGCAATACACACTATTCGATTCCTTTGCCTGTAATATTGTATAGCAAACAAAGCGGTTTGCATTTTTTTATGTCGAACAAACTGCTTCATCACCATTCGAATTCAAATTTTTATTTAGCTAAAGGTGGCGATTATGACGGAAAGATTGTTGAAAAACTATCCGATGGGAGTATTTCTGTACCCATCGATTTTTCTATGACTAAATCGGTAATCAATACAATTATCTTATCGGTATTGTTGCTTTTTGTTAGCATAAAAACTGCCCAAAAAGCAAAAGCAAATCGGAACTCAATTCCCAAAGGTACACATAGCGTGCTCGAAATGATTATTGTTTTTGTGCGCGATAATATTGCAAAAGATTATATAAAAAATAATCCAATGCGCTATATGCCATTTTTAACATCGCTGTTTGTTTTTATACTTACAGCAAACCTGGCAGGCTTAATTTTGCCTTTAGGAATAAACATAACGGCAAACATTGCAATTACTCTTGTGTTGGCCGTTTTTACCCTTATTACGGTGTTTATACACTCAAACAAGCATTACTGGAAACATATACTCAACCCCGATGTTCCGGTTTTTATGAAATCGCCCGTAGCACCTATAATGCAAATCATTGAACTTATGGGAGTTTTTATTAAACCGGTAGTATTAATGATCCGTTTGTTTGCAAATATGCTTGCAGGCCATATGATTGTTACCGTGCTTTTGGGATTAGTTTTTCTTATGGCTCAAAATTTTGGAAATATTGTCGGATCAACATCGCTGTTTTTAGCCATAATCTTCTCAATATTTATTGTGGTTCTTGATTTATTAGTTGCATTTATACAAACATATATATTTACATTGTTGTCGGCTTTGTATATAGGATCGGCAAGCGAAAACGAACATTAATTTTAATAAACTCAATTATGACAACATTATTAATTTTAGCCGAACTTGGACTAGAGAAAATGAGTGCCGGATTTGGTGCCGGTATTGCAGCATTTGCTGCAGCTTATGGTATCTCACGTATAGGCCAGTCGGCTATGGAAGCTCTAGCACGCCAACCCGAAGCGAGTTCCGATATCCGGTCGAATATGATTTTGGCATCGGCATTTATCGAGGGTGTAGCGTTTTTGGCAGTTATAGTATGCGTACTTTTAGCTGTGTTGTAAAAAAAATCAGGTGCTGCCAATAAGGGGATTGCCATGAGGCAGCACTCTTTTTATTATGAATAAAATGTTACAGTTATGTTTTTATTACCCGATATAGGTACAATATTTTGGACCACAATAATTTTTGCACTTACTGTTTTTTTACTTGCAAAATATGCCTGGAAACCTTTAATTGGAATAGTACAGGAACGCGAAAAGTCGATTGATGCCGCGTTGAAAGCTGCCGAAAGTGCTCAGTCAAAGGTAAGCAACTTGCGTAATGAACAAGAACGTATAACACGGCAAACTCAGTTGCACAAAGAACAAATTATTAGCGAAGCAAATGAACAGCGCGATAAAATTGTTGCCGAAGCCAAAACACAGGCTGAAATACAAACTCAAAAAATGATTGACGAAGCACGGGTAGCAATTGATCGTGAACGTGAAGCTGCTTTGCTCGAAATGAAAACTCAAATTACAAATTTGTCAATCGATATTGCTACTAAAATTATACACTCCGAGCTTGAAGATAAACAGAAACATCGCAAAATGATCGAAAACCTGATTGATCAAATCGAATTGAACTAATATGAACCGAAACGCAGTTACAGTACGTTACGCTAAAGCTTATGTTGATAGCGCTTTGGAGCAGAATATCAGCAGTGATGCTCTTCACGATTTATCGCTGCTCTATACTGTGCTGAAATCGTACCCTAAAATATCGGCTTATTTACACGATTGCCGGATTTCGAAATCTGAAAAAATAAAAAAAATTACCACAATCTTTAAAAACGAATTTAAGCACCTTACAATAAAGTTTATCGAACTTATTTTTAATCAAGGCAGAGAAGAATACCTTATTGATATTTGCCGGAATTCAATTGATATGCTCCGGAAAAATAAAGGAATAATGGATGCCAAATTGATAATGGCGCAACCTTTATCGCAGGATTTGACTGACCATATAAAAGAAAAATTTGAAGAAAAAATTAAAACAACAATCGAGCTAACGAGCAAAGTATCGCCCGAAATTATTGGTGGATTTATTTTTACTATTGACGGAATGCAATACGATGCAAGTGTAGCAACAAGTATTAAAAATATCAGAAAGCAATTACAATAAAACAATAAAAGTATGACAAATATTCGGCCAACAGAAATATCATCAATATTGAAAGAACAACTCAACGATTTTTCAACCCAGGTATCGATGGAAGAGGTTGGAACGGTATTGCAGGTTGGTGATGGTATTGCACGTATATATGGTTTGCATAATGTCGAGTCGAACGAAATGATTGAATTCGAAAACGGCACTACAGGCATTGTTATGAACCTCGAAGAGGATAATGTGGGTGCCGTTTTGCTTGGACCTTCAGACGATTTGGGCGAGGGGAGTACTGTGAAACGACTGAAACATATTGCTTCAATCAATGTAGGTGATAAAATGTTAGGACGAATTGTGAACACACTTGGCGAACCTATCGATGGGAAAGGCCCTGTAAGCGGTGAGCTTTTTGAAATGCCTCTTGAGCGCAGAGCACCGGGGGTAATATTCAGACAACCGGTTACCGAACCTTTGCAAACAGGGCTAAAAGCTGTTGACGCAATGATTCCTATTGGGCGCGGACAACGAGAGCTGATTATTGGCGACAGGCAAACCGGAAAAACAGCAATTGCAATTGATACAATTATCAATCAAAAGTATAATTTCGAAAAAGGTGAGCCTGTATATTGCATATATGTTGGTATAGGCCAAAAAGGATCAACAATTGCATCGATAGCAAATACACTTGAAAAACACGGTGCAATGGAATATTCAATTATTGTATCAGCAAGTGCTTCTGAACCTGCTGCGTTGCAGTTTTATGCTCCATATGCCGGAGCTGCCATTGGTGAATATTTTCGCGATACGGGGCGTCATGCACTTATTATTTACGACGATTTATCGAAACAGGCAGTATCGTATCGTGAAGTTTCATTATTGCTGCACAGGCCTCCCGGGCGCGAAGCTTTTCCGGGCGATGTGTTTTATTTGCACTCACGCTTGCTTGAACGTGCTGCCCGCATTATCGATTCGGATGAAATTGCTCAAAATATGAACG
>CAZARW010000032.1:0-30018 GCA_964487645.1 uncultured Prolixibacteraceae bacterium | reverse complement strand
AGTTGATAATTAAATAATTTAAGCAATGACAAAAGCAGATATTGTAAACGAAATTTCGAAGAGTACAGGAATTGAGAAGTTAGTAGTTCAGAAAACTGTTGAGGCCTTTATGGACTCAGTAAAGGATTCATTAGTAGATGGGAAAAACGTTTACCTTAGAGGTTTTGGTAGTTTTATAGTAAAGCAACGTGCTGAAAAAACAGCTCGTAACATTTCTAAAAATACTACTATAATAATTCCCGCGCACAATATTCCAGCCTTTAAACCGGCTAAAACATTTGTTACTCAAGTGAAAGACAACGTAAAATAAAAAGTTATGCCTAGCGGAAAGAAAAGAAAAAGACATAAGATGGCAACGCACAAGCGTAAAAAAAGATTAAGAAAAAATCGTCATAAGACTAAAAAATAATCTTTTTTGAGCGAGTGCAAGCATGCCGGCTTATTCAAAAAGAATTCCGATTAAACCTAAGTTGCACTGCATCTTAGGTTTAATCCTTTATAAGAGTTAAAAGTTCTAAATATATTTTTATTATTAATTCTCCCTAAAATTATTCAATGTGAGTAACGAATTATTTATTAGCGTGAGTCCCTCTGAGATAGTGTTTGCACTTATCGAAGACAAGCGTTTAGTAGAGTTGACCAGGGAGAAAAGTGGTACTAAGTTTTCAGTGGGTGATATTTACCTCGGCAAAGTAAAGAAAATTATGCCCGGACTTAATGCCACATTTGTTGATGTGGGCCACGAGCGCGATGCTTTTTTGCATTACCTCGATATGGGGCCACAGTTTTCTACTTTGAACAAGTTTGTTCAAAATATCACATCTCGTAAGGGAAAAGTATTAGCAACCACAAAAATACAACCCGAGCCCGATATTGATAAAAATGGCAAAATAACCCAGCAACTTCGATCGGGGCAGAATATCCTTGTGCAAATTGCCAAGGAGCCTATCTCGACCAAAGGGCCACGGTTAACATCTGAATTATCAATTGCAGGCCGATTTATGGTTTTGGTGCCCTTTGGTGATAAAGTGTCGGTTTCGCAAAAAATTAAAACATCTGAAGAACGAAACCGCCTGAAACAACTTATTCAAAGTATAAAACCACGAAATTACGGAGTCATTCTCCGAACAGCTTCCGAAGGTAAAATGGTCGCTGATTTGGATCAGGAGTTAAAACGACTCGTTGCTAAGTGGGATGCAATGTTGCCAAAATTACGAAAAGTACAGGTGCCCGGTTTGGTTATGGGCGAGTTAAACCGTACTACAGCTCTTTTGCGCGATATTTATACTCCCGATTTTAGCAATATTTATATCGACGATTATGCCGTTTACGAAGAAGTAAGCGAGTATATCGAAAAAATTGCTCCTGAAAAAAAGAAAACAATTAAGTTCTATGACAAGAAAGCACCGATGTTTGAAGCTTTTAGTATTGAAAAGCAAATTAAAGCATCGTTTGGCAAAACGGTTACTTTTAAAAGTGGTGCATACATCATTATTGAGCATACCGAAGCTTTCCATGTAATTGATGTGAATAGCGGAAACCGTTCAAAAGCCGCTAATAATCAAGAAACAAATGCTCTGGAGGTCAACCTTGCTGCTTGTGACGAAATTGCACGACAGCTACGATTAAGGGACATGGGCGGTATTATTGTTATCGATTTTATTGATATGAACGATAACGACAATCGCCAGAAAGTGTATCAACGTATGAAAGATGTTATGGAGGACGATCGTACCAAACATCATATTTTGCCTTTAAGTAAATTTTGTTTGATGCAAATTACACGGCAACGTGTAAGGCCCGAACAAAATATCGACACCGCCGAGGTGTGTCCGGCTTGTAAAGGCACTGGTAAAGTCGCTCCAACTATTTTATTTGTCGACGAAATCGAAAGTAAAATCGACTACATTTTTAAGGATTTGAATCATCGAAAAATTATTATTCAGGTTCATCCTTATGTCGAAGCATACCTTACTAAAGGATTTTTGTCGCGATTACGAAAAATGCGTTGGAAGTACATGAAAAAAATTAACATTGAAAGTGTCGAAAATTTGGCTTTACTTGAAGCCAGATATTATGACGAGGCAATGGAAGAAATTATTTTCTAAAAAAAAGGGTTTGTATTTTTGTACAAACCCTTTTTTTTGCTTTTGTGACTTTAATCACTCCTTTCGAAAACCCTCGTTGTGTATTTTTGTTGTTTATAAATATCAAAAGAAATACCTATAAAATATCGAATTATGAAGTATATATTCAATATCCTGTTTTTCATATTTATTTCAGCAAATGCATTGTTTGCTCAGTTTGCAAATCCTGTTACATGGACTTTCAATTTCGAAAAAATATCCAACACTGAATATATTTTGCATTTTGATGCAAGCATCGACGAGGGATATCACTTATACTCTACAAATTTACCTCCCAACGGGCCGCTTCCTACATCCGTTTCGTATGAAAATACTGCTGGTATTGAATTTGTTGGAGATCTCGTGCCTGAGACTGATCCGGTAAAAGTATTTGATAATGCTTTTGGGATGGAGGTTGAATACTTTAGTAATAATGTTCGCTTTACTCAAAAAATAAAGGTATTGTCCGATACACTCCGTTCGGTTGATGGATATGTTGAGTACATGAGTTGCGACGATGAAAGTTGTACTCCTCCGGCCGAAACCGTTTTTAATTTTCAGATTTCCGAAAAAACAACTCAGTCCCAAATACCCGCTATAACCAATCCGATTGAGAATACTAATAATGGAAACAAAAGCAGGGGCTTATTTTTGTTTTTGCTTGTAGCTTTCTTAGCTGGTCTTGCTGCTATTATTACCCCCTGTGTATTTCCTATGATTCCGATGACTGTTTCGTTTTTTATGCGTGGGAGCGAAAATCGGGCTAAATCTATCAAAACAGCTATGTTTTTCGGATTTTCAATAGTTTTAATCTATACCCTTTTAGGTGCTCTTTTTTCGGTAGGTTTATTTGGGCCCAATGCTGCTACAATATTGAGTACACACTGGATCCCTAATACGATATTTTTTGTTCTGTTCTTTATTTTTGCTCTTTCGTTTTTTGGGCTTTTTGAGCTTGTGCTTCCTGGTAGCCTTGTGAATAAAGCCGATGCAAAAGCTGATAAAGGAGGTTTTATAGGTGCATTTTTTATGGCACTTACAACAGTTATTGTTTCATTTTCGTGTACCGGTCCATTTATAGGATACCTTATTGTTGAAGCCGTTCAGGGAGGAGGATTACGGCCAGTGCTCGGAATGTTTGCATTTGGTTTTGCTTTTGCAACTCCATTTACTTTATTGGCAATATTCCCGTCAGCATTAAAGAAAATGCCAAAATCGGGGGGATGGCTTAATGCGGTTAAAGTTGTATTCGCATTTATATTGTTGGCATTTGGCTTAAAGTTTTTGAGTAATATCGATCAGGTTTATGGTTTAAATATTCTGAGCCGGGAAATCTATCTGGCAATATGGATTGTGATTTTCTTTATGCTTGGTTTGTACCTTTTAGGAAAAATAAAATTTTCGCACGATAGCGAAACAAAACATCTGGGAGTAGGTCGTTTGCTGCTTTCGATGGTTGTATTTGTTTTCGTTGTGTATTTATTTACCGGATTATGGGGGGCATCACTTAAAAGCATTTCGTCGCTTTTACCACCCCAAACCGAAACTTATCATTCACAAGCAGTGGTTCCTGCTTATGAGCAAAATATACAAACACCGGCATGTGGCACAGCAAAATATGCCGATAAACTGCACATGCCTTACCAATTGCCCGGATATTTTGATTATGAACAAGGTATGGCATGTGCTCAAGAGCAAAACAAACCGGCTTTTGTTGTTTTTAAAGGACATGCATGTGCAAACTGCAAAAAAATGGAAAATACAGTTTGGAATCAGCCCGAAGTACTCAAAATGCTTGCCGAAGATTATGTGTTGATTGCCTTGTATACCGACGATCGAACTAAACTTCCCGAAAATCAGTGGAAAAAATCGGAATTTGACGGACGCACGTTAAAAACTCTCGGGAAAGTAAATCTTGATATCCTTTTATCCGATTATCAGGTTAATTCTATTCCGTACCATGTAATTATTATGCCCGATGGTAAAACCAGCCAATTAGAGGTAACATACGATAACGACGTATTTCTGAATTTTATTAAAAGCGGTATTCGGTAACCAATAAAAATCGATTATTCGGTTTTAATAATTTTTTGTGGCTCAGATCCGGCAATTTTAATTATGTAAATGCCGGTTTTAAATGCGCTTATGTTTATGTTTGCTTGTTTTGTTTGAATTGTTTCTGAGTAAACATTTTTGCCCGTAACATCATACATTTGAATTTTACCGATAGCATTGTGCGATACAATATTTATAAGGTTTTTAGTAACTGAAGGAAAAACTTTTACCTGAGAGCTTTTTCTTTTTTTTAATGAATTTAGCCGTACATATTTTCTTAAATCGGGCATTTCGTCAAGTGTAATAACATGTTGATGATTCATCGTTTTTATCCAAAGCGATAAGGGGTTGTATTCCGATTTTCTGACAAAATCACCATACCACGGCATAAAAAACGACCACGAAGCTTCATCGTTCCGTAAATTATTTGGATCGGGAAACGAACCACATTCACTTATAGCCAACATTTTTCGTCCCGAGTATAGCGAGTTCATTTGTAAAAATTCAAGTATTTGCGAACTGTGGTCACCATCTTTATATATATCGCGGCCAACTATATCAACAAAATCGTCACCGGGATACCATTCTTCATCGTTCGGTTCGCGTGTCCATACCCAAAGTAAATTTTTTAATCCGTGGTAGTTAACCATGCGATCAAACATAATATGCCATAATTTTTTACAGGGTTGGGGCCCTTTAGCACCCCACCAAAACCATCCTCCTGCAGCTTCGTGTAAGGGGCGCCAAAGTATAGCAACACTATCGTTTTGTAGTTGAAGCAGTATTTGCGATATGTAATCGATATCGGCAATCATTGCTTTATATTCGGCCGAGTTTTCGTCGTTAATTTTTGATATATCGAACGATGTTTTTGACGTATAAAATTCTTCGGTTTGCCGTGATGGATCGCGCCAGTGCCAGGTAAAAGCCGGAATTCCGTTACGATTGTAATAATTGCGGGCATCGCTTATTGGTTCGTTTTCGTTGTACCAATTGTAATTTCGGCCACAATGCATCAGGTCGATGCCGAGCAAAGCCGGTTCCTTACCTGTTTGTTCTTTCAACCATTGTACTTCGTCCATCGGATTAAGTGTCATTACCCCCGAAATAATTCTTTGTCTGTAGGTGTCGAGTAAAAAATTGTAAAGGTTCTTTGCTTCTGCAGTCGGGTTGGATGTAACCGGATTTTGATCGATATTAAACGATATTCCGTTTTCTTGTTCTTCAAATTTAAAATAATCGATATTTATCCATCCCCACGATTTTATGATTTCGATAGTGTGCTTGCCCGAGTCGAGGGGGAGTTTACTAACCAGTAATATATCGGAATAACTTTGTTCTGTAAGTGTAAAATCGAGGCTTGCACCATTAATTGCAAAAGCATTTATTTTTTTTCCTCCTGTAGAGGCTGCATTGATATAAATATTGTAATACGATTTTTTATCGAGATGTACTTCGAGGGTTAAATTTCCTTCTTTAAGTAAAACATAAGCACCCTCCGAGCGCAAGGCATTTGTGCCAACAGTAGCTCCTGTTGTTAATTCGGCTTCTTCGGCTTCAAAAATTTGAGCGTTTGCGGTAAAATTCAGAGTCAGAAACAGTACAAAAATTTGTATTTTTTTCATAGTTCGTATTATCAAAAAAAGTGTATTTTAATTAGATTTTTTTTTTTGAGGAGTGAACTGTTTTAGGAGGATATAAAGATTAGAATTACAGTAAGTTTTGTAATATAATTATGTATGCAAACAATATAAATCACCCTCAAAGCTTGTTTCAAGCCTGAGGGTGAATATGCAGTATTTAGCTTATTATTTTTCAGGAGTTAATATAAACATAAGCACATCGTGTCCGGGAATTTCGGCTTTAAGTGCTTTTTTAGTCGATCCCTGATTTTTTTGAGTCCATACGTTTTTCAAGTCAAACTTTTGCTTGTTGGCATCAAGAGTGCGTTTGGCAAAACTATCTTCAACAAGATTCTGTTTCCAGTCAAAATCAATTGATACCGGTTCTTGGGTTCGGTTAAGGAAACAAACAGCCCATTGATTGTTCTCAAGAGGTTTAACCCAGGTTTCGATTCCGTTTTCGGCTTTAAATTTAAGCGCCTGAATACCAAGCGGATCTTGATTAACAGCAATTGCGTATGGGTTAGTTAAAACATTGCGAACATCATCAGACATTGATCGCAAATCGTTACCGGCAATAAGTGGCGATGCCAGCATACACCACATTGAAAAATGAGCGCGGTTTTCGTTTTGGGTAAGGCTACCTACACCAACCTCGAGCATGTCGGGGTCGTTCCAGTGTCCAGGTCCGGCATATTCACGTAAGCCGTCCTGCATGTCGAGTATTTGCATAACTCCCCAGCTTTTCCATGTGCCGTGGTCTTCAACACAGTCGAAACATGCATAAATATCGCCTGTTGTGCGCCATAAATGGCCAATGTTTTGTGCCCATTCCCAGGGTTTGTATGTTCCCCATTCGCAGAGGCTGAATACTATTGGCCGGCCTGCTTCGCGAATTTTTTCGCTCATTAAGCGATACGATGCTTCAGCATTTTGTCCTTCAGTAAAGCACCAATCGTATTTTAGATAATCAACACCCCATTGTGCATATGTATATGCATCCTGGTATTCGTGTCCACGGCTACCGGGACGGCCTGCACATGTTTTTGTGCCAGCACACGAGTATATCCCGAATTTTAAACCTTTTGAATGTACATAATCAGCCAAAGCTTTCATTCCCGAAGGAAAATGTTCGGGATCGACAATGATAAATCCCAGGCTGTCGCGGCCTACATGCCAGCAGTCGTCAATTACAATATATTCATATCCCGCATCGCGCATGCCACTTTCAACCATTGCATCGGCTACTTCTTTAATTAAATCTTCGCTTACATTGCAGGCAAAATTATTCCAGCTGTTCCATCCCATTGGAGGTGTCATTGCCAGATTTTCAAATTTTTGAGCAAAACCTCCTACTGTTATCAGTAAGAGTAAAAACAAAATTGTTCTTTTCATCGTTATTATTGTTTATTATATATAAAAGTAATCGGTATTTGTTTCGACAATGATAAGAAGAAAAAATTTCGATTGAAGGGGGTGTTTTTTTCAATATCGGGCATAATACAGGGGGTGTTTAGTCTGCATTTATTTTTTCATATATTGCAGTTGTTTTTAGAAATAATATAAGGTATTAATAATGGGAAATTTACAAAAAAAACCTGATTGGTTAAAAATAAAACTTCCAAAAGGAACAAACTATCGGCAGGTTAAAAACATTATCGAAACCAATAAATTGCATACCATATGCACAAGCGGTAAATGCCCGAATATGTCGGAATGCTGGGCTGCAGGTACAGCAACCTTAATGATTCTTGGCGATATTTGTACCCGCAGTTGTAAATTTTGTGCAACTCAAACCGGAAAACCATTCCCTCCCGATGCCGAAGAACCCTCAAGGGTTGCCGATGCTATTCGCTTAATGAAACTGAAACATGCAGTGATTACTTCGGTCGATCGTGACGATTTACCCGATAAGGGGGCAGCGCACTGGGCCAAAACAATTACTGAAATTAAGCGAGTAAACCCGAATACAACAATGGAAGTTTTGATCCCGGATTTTGATGGCGACAAAACATTAATTCAACAAATTATTGACGCCGGGCCTAATGTAATATCGCATAACCTTGAGACTGTAAAACGACTGACTCCGCAAATACGCAGCCGTGCAAAATATGAGCTAAGTTTGCAGGTTATTAAAATAATTGCACAATCGGGATATACATCAAAAAGCGGAATAATGCTTGGACTGGGCGAAACATATCGCGAAGTGCTTGAAACAATGGACGATTTAATTGGTGTTGGATGTGAGATTCTTACCCTTGGGCAATATCTGCAGCCAACAAAAAATAATATTCAGGTTACTGAATATGTTCATCCCGACGTATTTGAAGAATACCGTAAAATTGGCCTTTCAAAAGGATTTCGCTTTGTCGAAAGTGCTCCGCTAGTTCGTTCGTCGTACCATGCCGAGAAACATGTAGGCTAACTTTTTGCATTTTTTTCTCACAATATGTTGTGTTACTTTGTTCGTTAAATCAATAAACAATAAAATGTATGGAAAAAGTAGTAGAAAGATTTATTAAATATATAAAGCACGAAACAACTTCGGATCCAAAAAGTACAACAATTCCAAGTACTCATGAACAACTCATTTTTTCGGAAAAACTGGCCGACGAATTGCGTCAGATTGGTTTGAGCAATGTTACCGTTGATTCAAAAGCCTATGTAATGGCAACATTACCATCAAATACCGATAAAAAAATTCCAAAAATTGGTTTTATAGCTCATGTTGATACAAGTCCCGATTTTTCGGGTAAAAATATTAACCCACAGTTTGTCGAAAATTATGCTGGCCAGGCATTGATTTTAAATAAAGACAAAAATATTGTGCTCGACCCGGAAACATTTCCCGAAATTCTTAAATATAAGGGACAAACATTAATTACTACCGATGGTACAACTTTGCTCGGAGCCGACGATAAAGCAGGTGTAGCCGAAATAGTTACCGCTATGGAACATCTTATACAACATCCTGAGATACCTCATGGTGATATACAAATTGGGTTTACACCTGACGAAGAAATTGGCAAAGGAGCCGACTATTTTGATGTAGAAAAATTTGGTGCCGATTTTGCTTTTACCCTCGATGGTGGAGAAATTGGAGAACTTGAGTGTGAAAACTTTAATGCAGCAAGTGCTAAAGTAACTGTTCATGGCCGTAGTGTTCATCCCGGATTTGCTAAAAATAAAATGAAAAACTCCATGTTGATTGCCCAAGAGTTTTTGTCTATGTTGCCTCAAAATGAGGTACCTCAGCATACCGAGGGTTTCGAAGGTTTTTTTCACTTGATGGAAATTGAGGGAAAAGTTGAGCAAACAAATATGGAATTTATAATACGCGATCACAACAGAAATTTATTTGAAAAACGGAAAGATTTATTTCAATCAATTGTTAATCATTTAAATCTTCAATATGGAGCAAATACTGTTGTTCTTGATATGAGCGATCAGTATTACAATATGATTGAGAAAATTGAACCGGTTAGTTATATTGTTGATATAGCCAAAAATGCAATGCTCGCTTGCGAAATAACCCCAAAAATAAAAGCAATACGCGGAGGCACCGATGGAGCTCGCTTATCGTATATGGGTTTGCCTTGTCCGAATATTTTTGCAGGGGGCCATAATTTTCACGGAAATTACGAGTTTATTCCTGTAAATTCAATGAAAAAAGCAGTTGAGGTAATTCTCAAAATTGTTGAAAAAGTTCAGGATTTAGAAATCAACTAAGATTAATGTAGATTTGAGGGCATGTACAACAAGTTTTTACATTATATAAGAAAAGAGCAATTGTTTAATCATTCGCATCGATTGCTACTTGCCGTAAGTGGAGGCCCCGATTCGGTTGTACTTGCTCATTTAATTAATCAAACAAACAATGCGTTTGCTATAGCTCACTGTAATTTTCATTTACGGGGAACCGACTCTGATGAAGATGAAAAGTTTGTGAATCAAATGGCTCAGAATTTTGGTGTTGAATTGTTTGCTACTTCGTTTGATACTATCGGGTATGCTGCCGAAAATGGTATTTCAATTGAAATGGCTGCGCGCGAATTACGTTATAACTGGTTCGAACAACTACGGAATAACCATGGCTTCGATTATATTTTAACAGGCCATCACCTTGGCGATGTACTCGAAACATTTATGCTTAATTTAAGCCGGGGTACCGGTATACGTGGATTATCAGGAATAAGCAATAAAGCCGGCCATATAGTACGTCCTTTGTTGTTTGCTACACGAGCCGATATTGAACATTATATTAACGAAAAAAAATTGCCTTACAGAATTGATGCTTCAAATGACGATACTTCAATTAAACGGAATAAAGTCCGGCATCAGTTGCTGCCGCTTTTCGAAGAATTGAATCCATCGTTTAGAAACAATCTTCAAAAAACAATACACTACTTAAAACAAACCGAAATTATTTATGCCGAGAGGATAAAACAAATTCGTAACGATATTGTGATAAATAAACAGGGGGTAGTACGTATTGATATTGATAAGTTAAAGAAACAAGTGGCTGGAAATACAATTCTTTACGAACTTCTTTTGCCATATGGTTTTAACTCAGATGTGGCTTGCGAAATATTTCATGCTTTAGATGGACGTTCGGGAGCAAAATTCTATTCCGATTGCTATCGGGCTGTTATCGATCGAAATGCGATATTGCTTACCCGAATTCCTCAAAACGATAATCAGATTTTTTATATCTCGGATGATCAGAGTAAGATTACAGAACCTTTACAATTGGATTTCGATATAGAATATGTAAATGAAAAAACGAAAATTAGTGGCGTCAGCAAAATTGCTATGCTTGATTACGATAAACTTTCGTTTCCGCTTATTTTACGAAAATGGAGACATGGAGAATATTTTAAACCTCTGGGGATGAATGGATTAAAGAAAATAAGTGATTTTTTTATCGATCAAAAAATATCGATTCCCGAAAAAGAAAATACCTGGATTTTATATTCAGGAAATCAGGTAGTATGGATTATTGGACATCGAATCGATGATCGGTTTAAAATAAGCCCTGCAACACGCAAAATCTTTAAAATTACTGTTGAATAAAACTGTATATCATTTTTTTTAATGTTGAAAAAAGAGCGATTTGAGAAAGTACTTGGTTGGTTTGAGCAAAACATGCCTGTTGCCGAAACCGAGTTACATTACAGTTCAGCTTACGAGCTACTGGTGGCTGTTATATTGTCGGCACAATGCACCGATAAACGTGTAAATATTATTACTCCGGCATTTTTCGAAAAATTTCCTGTTCCGGAGTTATTGGCACAAGCCAGTTTTGATCAGGTGTACGAGTATATAAAAAGCTGCTCGTTTCCAAATAACAAGGCAAAGCATTTGGTGGGCATGGCCAAAATGTTGGTTGAACAATATAATTGCCGGGTTCCGTCAGATATTGCCGAGCTTCAGAAGTTGCCGGGTGTAGGCCGCAAAACAGCAAATGTAATTGCATCGGTTGTATACAATAAACCCACAATGGCTGTCGATACTCATGTGTTTAGAGTGGCTGCACGTATAGGGCTTACTACAAATGCAAAAAATCCTCTCCAAACCGAAATGCAACTTATGAAATATATACCACTTGATATTGTTCCCAAAGCCCATCACTGGCTTATACTCCATGGCCGATATGTTTGCAAAGCGCGTAAACCATTGTGCCAAAAGTGTGGATTAAGCCCTTGGTGTAAATATTTCGAAAAGCAGGAAACTGGTTTTTAGAATTATTTTACCATAACTTTTGAGGATAACTGTTAGATTGAATAAGCGAACGGATTTTTTCAATCACAACAGGTTTATCTTCCTGGTAAGTAACTCCAAACCAGTTGGCATTGCTGGTAAGTACTCTTACTTTAATCTTTTCGGCTTTAATCAGATCGTCAATATGCATGGGGATAAAAAACTCCGATTTCATGAATTGGCCTTCCTTGTCTAAAAAATCGATAAAACCTTTTTCGAGATATGAAAACAGTGAAGGATGAAATCCCCAAAAATTCATCGATACTGTTTCGTCACCCTCAAGCATAATTTTTTGCTCGTTGCGGATATAAAATATCGAATGATTGCTTTTTTCAATGTTCGTAAGTTCGTCAATATCAATGAGGTTTTTATCTTTATCGGTTATGCAAAGTCCTCGCGATACCGAACCATTGTCCGACAGTGTTTTATCGAACCTGTAACCAACCATACTGTAGTAGTTTTCGTTTACTTCGGAGCTAAGAAAATCAGCCATGGTTTTATAGGCTTCGAAGCCATAAAAATCGTCGGCATTAATTGCAGCAAACGGAGTTTTTACAGCATTGCGTGCCGAGCGTATTGCATGAGCTGTACCCCAGGGTTTTTCGCGTCCTTCGGGTATCTTGTAATCTGCAGGCAGGTCGGTTAGTTCCTGGAAAACATATTCTACATCAATTTTTCCTTTAAGTTTATTGTCAAAACGATCTTTAAAGGCATCTTCAAAATCGCGACGTATAATAAAAACTACTTTGCCAAATCCTGCACGTATTGCATCGTAGAGTGAGTAATCAATAATTGCCTCGCCATTAGGGCCAATCTGGTCGAGTTGTTTAAGCCCTCCGTAGCGGCTGCCCATTCCTGCTGCTAAAATTAATAATGTTGGTTTCATTGTGTATGTTATTTAATATTAATAGGTTAATCGTGCGAAAAATGTTCAACATGTTTCCGGTATTTCGAAAAAACTGTGGCTCTTGAAATAAAGCCCAAATATTTACCATTATCGATTACCGCTAAATTGTACCGGCCACTCGATTCAAACTTTTGTACAACCTCTTCCATCGAGTCGCGGGGCGAAATCCAATGTTCAGGCATGTACATTAATTCTTTAAGCGATATTTTATTGTAAATTTCGCGCTTAAAAATCAAGTGCCGTACATCGTCAAGTTTTACCATTCCCTTTAGTAAGCCTTTTTCGTCAACAATTGGATATAAATTGCGGTGCGAAACCGAAATTGCGTTAACAAGTTGTTGCAATTTGTCGTCGGGGTGCAAAACTATAAAATTTGTTTCGATTAAATCGGGTACTTTCATAATTAACAGTACCTGTTTGTCTTTGTGATGAGTGATAAGTTGTTTGCGTTGTGCCAGTTGATTGGTGTATACCGAGTTTTTCGAAACAGCACGTACAGTAATGTAAGCAAACGATGCCGTAATCATAAGCGGCACAAAAAGAGTGTATCCGCCCGAAATATCGGCAATTAAAAAAATACCGGTAAGGGGTGCATGCAAAACTCCGGTAATGAGTCCTCCCATACCCATAAGCGCAAAATTATTCACATTAATGCCGAAACCTAAAACATTGTTCGCAATTAGAGCAAAAAACAAACCGGTGTTTACTCCTACAAACAGAGTAGGGGCAAAAATACCACCAATACCTCCCGCTCCCAGAGTAAGCGATGTTGCCACTATTTTGAACAGAACAATGAGTCCGAGTAAGAGTATTGTTATATGCAGATTTCCGCTATAGGCTTCAAAGGGGCTGTTTTCAAATAAATAGCCTAAATTGCCCTCGAGGCCATTGTTTATAGCTGAATATCCCTCACCATATAGCGATGGAAAAATAAAAATAATACCTCCAAGCAACAGTCCTCCAATAAGCAATCGGTTTGTTTTTGATTTAATATGTGCGAATTTTTTTTCGGAGGCAATAAATATTTTAGCAAAAAATATTGAAACAATTCCTGAAGCTATACCAAGTACAATGTAGAAAGGCAACTCTTGTAAGTCGAAACTGCTTTTTACCTCAAAGGGATAAAGTACATCCATACCCAAAAACAAGTATGATGTAACTACTGCCGACGACGAAGCGAGTAAAAGAGGTATAAGCGAAAATGTTGTCAGGTCGATCATAATAACCTCAACAGCAAAAACAATTGCGGCAATTGGAGCCTTAAAAATTGCAGCCATAGTACCGGCACATGCACAGGCTAAAAGGAGTATGACGTATTTGTATTCGAGCCTGAAAAACTTACTCACCATTGAGCCATATGCTGCAGCTGTTGATATGGTTGGGCCTTCCAAACCCACTGAACCCCCAAAGCCAACTGTTATTGCTGACGTTAATAGCGATGTAAATGTGTTGTGCCGGCTTACAAATCCTTTGCGCTTTGATATGCTGTATAAAACATTTGGAATGCCCGGTCGTATTGGTTTTTTGAGAATAAATTTGATGAACAACACAACAAGTGCAATACCAATTATTGGATATATAAAATACATATAGTGCAAAGCTGTATCGTTAAAAAAAAATGCTAATGCCCATTGAATTGCTTTAACCGCATTTTTTATGATAACTGCAATAAACCCAGATGCAATTCCAATAAGGATACTTAGAATAACTACAAAGTTTTTGGTGCTCAAATTCTTGAGTCTCCATAAATGAAACTTTTCAATATTGCGTTGAATTAAATTCATGGTTTGAGCACAACTGTTATATTGTTAATGTAAAGCAAAAATAGTTAATTCAATAGATATAGTTTTTATTCAATAGTGAAATGTACTAACTTAAATATTTTTTGTTTCAATATAAAGAAAAATCACCTGATAAAAACAAATCATTATTCGGAGGGTTATCATATAAAGTTAAAAACAATTGCGGGTATGAGAATTGCAATAAGCGGAGCGAGCGGATTTATTGGGACATCGTTAAAACATGACTTGTTTTTAGGTAAAGCCCAGTTTGTGCCTTTGTTGCGTAACGATAGCGATGAACAATGGGCGAAAATTATTCAAAATAGCGATGTGGTAATAAACCTTGCAGGGGCATCGGTTTCGCAACGTTGGACTAAAAAAAACAAACGCAAAATATTAAGGAGTCGTGTAATAACAACTCACCGCATTGTCTCAATACTTAATTCATTTAATTGCAGGCCACATCCTAAACTGTTTATTAGTGCATCGGCTATTGGTATTTATCCGAATAACGATAATGTAATTCATTCAGAAACAAGCAATAAAACTGGCGATAATTTTTTAGCCTATGTTGTGAAACAATGGGAAAAAGAGGCTTTAGAACTTAGTAATCCGAATATTCGCCTGATAATTCCACGCATTGGTGTAGTAATGGGTAAGCAAGGCGGCTTATTGAAAAAACTTTTTCCACTTTTTAAGCTGGGGCTGGGAGGACCTCTTGCAAGCGGAAAACAAGCTATGTCGTATATTCATATTCGTGATTTAACACGAGCTTTTCAGTATTTTATCGATAACCAAAAAACCAAAGGGGTTTACAACTTAGTATCGCCTAATGTTTGCACAAATAATGAATTTTCGAGTGTGTTGGGCAGAGTGCTTAATCGTCCGGTATTATTTTGGATTCCGGCTTTTGTATTGCGCATGGTGTTTGGTAAAACTGCCGATATAATGATTTACGGAGAGAAGGTTTATCCCGAAAGAATACTTCAGAGCGGTTTCGGGTTTAAATATCAAACGATTAACGAAACACTACTCAATATTTTTAAATAGTTTATATGGAGTTTTTAATTCTTTTTGTTTCTTTATCAAAAACAAAATCAATATACCATGCTAAATTTAAGTTCATTTCATACCCTGTCGTACGGCTTGTACATAATTGCTTCGGAGTTTGAGGGAAATAAGGCTGCATATGTCGGCAATACAGGCTTTCAGGTAACTTCGTCGCCTGCTACTATTGCAATAAGTTGTAATAAAGACAATTATAGCTGCGATATTATTAAAAAAAGCAAAAAGTTTTCATTGGCAGTTTTGCAAAAAAATCTCGACACATCCGTTGTTGCTGATTTTGGATTTAAATCGCAGCGCGATATCAATAAATTCGAAAAATACCAATACAAAACAGGTAAACTTGGTATTCCTGTTGTTGTTCAATCGTGTATTGCTGCATTTGAATGTAATGTTATTAATCAGGTCGATTGTGGGACACATATTTTATTTATTGGCGAGGTTGCTGTTGCTGAAAAATTATCGGACGATGAGCCTTTAACATACGATTATTACCATTCGCATTACAAAATGTACGCACCTAAAAATGCTCCTACTTATATCGATCCCGCCAAACTTGAGGATACCGGCAAAGCTGAAAATCAAAAGCCAAAAGAAAATGGTAGTGAAAACAGTGAGCATGTTTGCATTATATGCGGATATACCTACGACCCCGAAATTGGCGACCCCGAAAACGGAATTTCGGAGGGTACTGCTTTTGACGATTTACCCGAAGATTATGTTTGTCCGGTTTGTGGTGCCGCTAAAGAATATTTTAAGGCAGTGTAAATTACTAAAAGCAACTAATAACGTGTTTAGTTTGTCATAGCTAATGTGTTAATTTATTATTTCCACTTGCTTTAGGGCTGTAAAAATCATAAGATGAATGTTTTAAGGATTATATTATTTTTAGCAATTGTTGCATCATCAACTAATATTCATGCGCAAAAAATTCGTTATCGCGATGTGAAGAACGAATTCAAAACACGAGATTACCGGAATTTAAAAGGAGAAAAAAAGTATTCGCCTCTTGCTGCAGCAATTTGCAATTATGCTTTTCCATCGGTTGGATATTTTTATATTGATGAGCCTGTTCGGGGATCAGTAGTATTGGGACTGGAGCTTGCAAGTAGTAGCTTAATGATAGCAGGTTTGGTTAAGTCGGTACAGGCTGATTATGGCAAAGGAAATTCGGTACAACAGGTACGAAATCTAGTGTATGCGGGCTTTATTTCGTCGGGTGCCGTGTTTTTATGGAGTATTTTTGATGTTATACATGTAGCCCGTGTAAAAAATATGGCTTATAATAACCGCGAATTGTCTATGCATATTCATCCTGAAATTCTATCTGTTTCTCCAGTAAATTCTGAACAAAAATATGGAGCAGGGCTTACATTTGCGTTAAGATTTTAATATTGAAAGAATTAAAAAAAAGCTCCGGATTTCGGAGCTTTTTTTTAATAAAAGATAATATTACTCGTCTAGTGTAATAAACATGTAAGTTGCTGCTTTCCGTTCTTCTTGCAGCTGTTCGGGAGTGAGATCGCCATTAGGAGCCATTTCTTCACCAAAAGCTTTCGTTCTGATTCTCTCTTCGGGAATATTGCGTTCGAGCAGTAATTCTTTAACTGATTTGGCTCTGTTATCCGATAAGTTTTTGTTTAAAGCTTCTGTTCCTCTGGGGTCAGCATGTCCGTAAACATTAATTTTAAATTCGGGATATTCGTTGAGGATGTTTACCAGATTGTCTACTTTCGAAAACTGGTTTTGGCTTACATTAAATTTATTTGTTTCGAAATATACCGGTTTGAGGCTTGGATTAATCATTTCGATTGTTGCCTGAGGGTCAATGCATCCATTTTTATCGACTACGGCAGTTTTAGGTGTATCGGGGCATTTATCATCACTGTCCATTACGCCATCACCATCGCTGTCTTTATCAACAGGGCATCCTTTTTCGTCAACTTGGGTATTGGCCGGAGTGTTTGGGCAGTCGTCGTTTTTGTCATAAACTCCATCGCCATCAGTATCAATAGGGCATCCTTTTTCGTCAACTTCGGTTCTTTTCGGAGTATCGGGGCATTTATCGTAAAGGTCAATAACTCCGTCGTTGTCCGAATCGAGAGGGCATCCTTTATCGTCGACCGGAGCACCTGCAGGAGTATCGGGGCATTTGTCAATTCCATCGTATACGCCATCGCCATCCGAATCGGTTGGACAACCATTTTCGTCGACTGTTGCACCTTTAGGTGTGTCGGGACATTTGTCAAGTATATCAATTATGCCATCTTTATCGCCGTCGGGTTGGCGCATAAAACTTATTTCGATACCCACAACTGCTTTAATAAAGTTATCGTGAGCCGGCTCTTTTACTCCTGCAACTTTTGTGTCACGTTCCGAATCGATGCCATGCATGTATCCGGCTTCGGCAAAAAACGAGAATGTTTTATTAACCGGAAATTTTACTCCACCGCCTGCATTAAAATTCAGTCCGTTACGTGCATTATCAAACATAAACCCAAGGCCTGCATTTAAGTATGGTTGTACTTTGCTTCGCATGGGCATAACTTTACCGTTATAAAATTTGTAGCGCAGTTTAAGTGATGCATTCATAATATCAAGAGGCTCGCTTATTACTTTGTTTCCAAAATATCCGAGTACAACATCGGCTTTGAGGTCAAAACTGGGCGATAAAAATCTGCTTAAATAGGCTTCGGGCATCATTCCAATATTTCCGTTATGCAAATTTGCATATCCACCAATACCGGCTCCAAAACCCCATTTTTTTTCGATAGTTTGTGCTTGAATTGTTGCTGTTATTGCAAGAACAACAGCAATTGCTGTGATGATTTTTTTCATGAGTTTGATTTTAAATTACAGTAAATTAGGATTATATAAGTTTGAAGTTTTTGTTGAGTTGAAAAAAATGTTAATTTTTATAATGAATTTTTACATGCATATTATGAAATGCTAATTTAATATAATTCTTCTTTAATGCATATCAATTTAAGCATTTAAACTCACATTTGAAACATTTAAGGGTTTAATTAAAGCTATAATGGGCATATTTACAAGGCATTGGCAGGTGTATTAATAAAACTTGAATTCAATCGAATAAATTAGTTTTTTCTTGAGGTGGGTTTTGTTATCTTTGATGTTTTATAGTGCATATCATTACCACATGAGCAACCAAAAGGTTTGGAACATAAAGAATCCGGGTGATGCCAATGATGTAAAGCACTTGTCGGCACAGTTAAATGTCGATATGGCTATTGCTAATCTGTTAGTTCAGCGCGATATAAAAACATACAACGAAGCAAAGGCTTTTTTCCGTCCGCGGCTTTCTGATTTACACGATCCTTTTTTAATGAAGGATATGGATAAAGCAGTAGACAGATTACATCAGGCAATTGAACGAAAGGAAAAAGTACTCATTTACGGAGATTACGATGTAGACGGAACTACATCGGTATCACTTTTATATCTTTTTTTGAAAGATAAAATTGAAAATTTAGAGTATTATATTCCCGATCGGTATTCAGAAGGATACGGAATATCTCCTAAGTCAATTGAATATGCAGCCGATAATAATTTTAAACTTGTAATTGTAATCGATTGTGGTATAAAAGCTATCGAGAAGATTGCATATGCACGTACCCGCCATCTTGATTACATTATCTGCGATCACCATAATCCTGGCGAACGTATTCCTGATGCTTATGCAGTACTTGATCCTAAGCGCCCCGATTGTGAGTATCCGTATAAAGAGCTTTCGGGATGTGGTGTGGGCTTTAAATTTTTGATGGGTTACAGCTTGCGATACATTAAAGATTTGAGGCCTTTGTATAAGTTTCTTGATTTGGTTGTGGTAAGTATTGCTTCGGATATTGTGCCCATTACCGGCGAAAACCGTGTGCTGGCGTATTATGGCCTTAAAGAACTTAACACAACGCCCAGTATGGGGCTAAAAACAATTATCGAAAATTCAGGGATGAAAGGTGTGGAGCTATCCATTAACGATATTGTTTTTAAAATTGGGCCTCGATTAAATGCAGCAGGACGCATTGAGCATGGAAGCAAATCGGTAGAGCTTTTAGTGTCGGACGATGCCGGCCAGGCTGTATTTATGGGTGATGAAATTGATTGTTTTAACGAAAAACGTAAAACACTCGATAGGGAAATAACTCAGGAAGCTACCGATATGATTTATAATGACCCCGATTTATTGAATCGGAAATCGACAGTTGTATATGATCGCAATTGGCATAAGGGAGTTGTAGGAATTGTTGCTTCAAGACTTACCGATGTTTTTTACCGACCAACTGTTGTTCTTACCGAATCGAACGGAATGGCAACGGGGTCGGCTCGGTCGGTTAAAGAATTTGATTTGTACGAGGCTATTGATTTTTGCAGCGATTTACTTGAATCGTATGGAGGGCATATGTATGCTGCCGGTTTAACTCTGAAAATTGAAAACATTAAAAAATTTGCCGATCGTTTCGAAGAGTTTGTGTCAAAAAACATAACTGCTGAGCAAATGATTCAAACTGTTGATATTGATTGTAAATTGCAGCTATCGGATATTACCCCAAAGTTTTTGCGCATTTTAAAGCAATTTGAGCCTCATGGGCCACACAATATGAGCCCTGTATTTTACACCGAAGATGTTATTGATGCCGGAACAAGCCGTATAGTAGGTAAAACACAAGAGCATCTGAAACTCGATTTGATGGAGCCATCCGGCTCGTCGAAACGTTTTGCCGGTATTGCTTTTTCAATGGCCGATAAATATTCTCTCGTTGAATCGGGTATGCCTTTTGATGTTTGCTATTCAATTACCGAAAATATCTTTCGTGGTCGCACTTCAACTCAGCTTTATGTAAAGGATATCCGAAAAAGATAAATATCCTGTTCTTTGTTGTTGTTATTTCGTAATTTGTGTCATGAAAAAAACTGATTATGAGAAAACTAATAGTAGTGACTCTTTTGTTTTCTTTGATGTTTATAAGTGATTTCTCGATGGCTCAACATCGGATAAAACGAACAAATTTATTCTCATCGTATAAGTCTCCCAGTCAAAAAACAGGGATATCGGCAGCATATGCTTATAAGCAACACAGTAAATGTTTGTGCCCCATGGCCGAGGTGTATTATATGAATTATTTGACCCGCTTTATGGCTCTTGGTGCTAATTATGGAGTATATTTCGATTCGGGTTATGCTCAAATGCTTACAGCATCGTTCTCACTTATTTTTTTCGATAAATTGCATTTATCGTTTACTCCGGGAATTAAATTTAACGAGTTGACAAATATTACTTATTTTATGGGAGTTAAGGCAGAGTATCAGTTAAATATATCGGAAAAAGTTTATTGGTCGCCTAATGTTTATATGGCTATTTTTCAGGATGATAACTTTGTTGCAGCGGGTTTGTCACTAGGTTATATGTTTTAAATTGCAAAAAGTATTGAATCAACTCGCGAATTGATTGTATAACTGTAGCACCGGTTTTTTCTAATTTATATGCAGCTTGATGCCCGTTTGCAATTAAAATACATGTACATTTCATTGCATTTGCAACTTCATAATCGTGTGTGGTATCGCCAATAAGACAGGTGTTTTGAGCTTTTATTCCATGCTTTTTCATCATTTCTATTCCCACATCAATTTTCGACGATCCGTAAATATGACTTAATCCGGCAACTGATTTAAAATACTTTTCGATTTCAAATTGTTGCAGTACATCTTCTAGTTTATTTTTTTCGGAAGCTGATAGTATAAGTTGTGAAAAATTGTTGTTGGCAAAAAACTCTAAGCAGTTAATAGCATCTTTATGCAACCTGGCTTTATGTACATTTAAATAGTAATAATCGGTAAATTGTTTTGCCGGTATTTCAAAAGCTTCGGTTTCAAAATCAAAACCAATTCGCTTATAATATTCTTTAACCGGAAAACCAAAAGCATCGAGATACTGATTTTTATTGAGTAGTGGAAGTTTACGTTGATGCAAAAGTGTATTTATCGATTGAATACAAATTTCGGTATCGTTAAGTAAGGTTCCGTTCCAATCCCATATTATTGTATCGATTTTGTGCATTTTAAAAATGTTTCTCGTGATTTATAACAGGATTGGCATAAAGTGAGAGATACATTTGTGTTGCTTCGTGTTTTTTAAATTCGAGGGTGCTGATATCGGCATTCATTTTTTTAACAAAGACATTTTTTTCTTCATCCGAGTACTTGTTTTGATATTTATTGCTTTTAAAAAGCAGGTCGCTTGCAATATAATTGTTTGGCCATAATTTATAGTTGGCATAAATGCGCTTATCAATATAATTTACAATATTTTGTATGCTTTCGTTGTTTGTTGTGTTTGCAGTAAGCTCATCAATTTTAATATTTAAGGGATTTCCAAAACCAAAATGAACCCGGCCTTTGGGTTGCATCACTCCATTTGCCATACTTTGCAGGTCGTCTTGTTGTGTTTTTTCAAAATCAGGATTGTATTTTCGTTTTAATAGTTCTTCGATTTTTGAAATTCCACAGGGTTCAAACTCATACGATATGGCCATAGGAACAATGTTGAGCTCTTTGAAACCAAGGGTAATTGATTTTTTATTGCTCATGTTGAGCATTTTTAATAAAGCAGCCTGTGTTTGATCGTTTCCGTCTTTGGTACGGCCTTCGCGTTGTGCAATCCAAACCGATTCATTTTTTTGAGTTATTGAGTATCTGATGTATTTTGATAGAGTTTGTGAAGCATGTAATTGTTCTCTTATTCCTAAATTGCGTTTTACAATAAATGCTCGGTTAATGCGTGCCAAAATTTTTATCCAATCGTAAATTAAAAGATTATCGCCAATAGCAATTTCCGTTTTTTTGAATCCGTGCACATGCATTACAGCATTTAAAAAAGCAGCATCGAGTATTATGTCGCGGTGATTCGAAATAAACAGGTAGGGTTCGTCGGGATTAAATTGCTCCATTGTGCTGTACGAAATGCCGGCAGTTGTTTCTGTTTCAATTTTTTTTAGCAATGGATAGATGATATGAGCCTGAAAATCGTCAATTGTTTGTATTTGTTCCATTGCGGGCCTGATTCTCTTTTCAATATCGCTGCTTGAATACATGCTTGTAAGCACCTTCATAAACATTTGATCGGAAGTCAGTTGTTTTAATGCTTCGGGCATTTCTGAATTGTTGTATGGTCGTATATCGTCAAAATTACTCATGATTGTATTTTTGGGTAAATGTATAAAATTGATTTATGTGTGTGAAAAATTAGAATCTGTATTTCAAATGTACTTTAACATCGCTTCGTATGTTTCCATCAATGGTTGTATTGCCTGAGCCAATAGTAAAATCATCATCAAAGTATGCCGATTGGGCAAGTTTGAAATACATTTTCAAATTTGATGTTATTTGGTAGCTTAAGTTTAAGTAATAACGCATTCCGTTTGAATAAAATGCAGGAATGTAAAAGTAGTGCAAAACATCGTTTTCGTAAGCATATATTCTGCTATTATAGCTATCGGTATTGTGCCATGCAATACGGCCGCTAGCTTTAAATTTTGTGTTTGGTGCAAAAATAACATCGGCAAAGCACAGAATGCCTTTGTCGTGAATTGTATCCTTTTTGTAATCCGACCATTCGACCCTGGCTTGCAAAGCCCACATGTCGTTAATTTTTATTTTTGAATTGAATCTGATGCGATAAATCTCGCGGGTAGTATCGTGTTTTATAGTTGATGAGCTTGATGAACCTTCGTCGTTTGTTTCGTATTTACCCCGAACATAAAACTGCAATTTACGTGTTGGTGAATAATCGCTTTGCAGCATATAATCGGTTCCGCTTACAGGGCCTCCCGAATTAAATCGGGGCCAGTATGATCGGTAATTATCAATATATCCTGAAATTTTCACGTGTGAAATTGGGAAAACTGATATTCCGGTATATAAACCTTTTTCGTTTTGTGTGTTGCTCCATTCTCCAAACGAAGTGCCGCTTATTGTATGAAAATCTTTGGCATAATTTCGGTATAACATACTAATTGCAATAGTGTTTGCAGGTTGACTTTCGAAACCGGCAATAAGTGCTTTCCCTTTTGATTTGCTTATAGCAGCTTCGCCAAAAAAGTTAATGCGGTTAAAAAACCATGCAAAATCGGTACTGATATTGTAGTTTTCGTTTCCGCTAAAGTAGTATCTGTTGTAAATTTGTTGGCTTGGAACTAAAGGGGCATTAAACAGTTTGTATGTTGAGTTTATTCCTACCGCTAATCGTTTGTGTGTATATTTTGCACGTATTCCGGCTGTTTGCACTTGCAAAGTACGTCGGTTTTGTATTTCGTTTTCGGTTCGGTGATATCCGGCAGTTCGAAGTGCCGAAACTTCAAGCAGTTTGCCGTTAGAAGCAGTATCAGCAACAGTTGCATCAATCATGTTAAAGGAGTAGTAGAGTAAAATATCAACATTTTTCAACTGTAACTGTGTGCCAATTCCACGCAAAAAATTGTTTCTGTCGGTCGACGAATATGGTTTTAATCCTTGTCCTACCGGACGAATATTAACACCTTCGCTACTTTTTCGTTTTCCGTACCCCGACCACATTGTGAGTCCTTGTGCAATTTTTACCTGGTAGTCGCCAACATAAACTTTTTTCAATATTTTTTTTCCGCTAAAACCAATATATCCGGAGTAAAAGTCAAATCCATAGGGATTACTGCCTGTAAAAAACTCTTCGCCCGACTTATTGTTGGCAGTAATTCCGGCTTCGAATTGATTTGTTGTTTCGATTCGATATTTAAAAAGCAAATTTTGAGGTATACCGGCATATGCTTTTTTGCCTTCGTCGTTTTCAATAAATCCGGCTTGTTTTTCAATATATTGTCCGTACCTAAAATGTATTTGCTGCGATGTAAATGTTTTTTTTTCAGTTTCGGCATCATCAAAGCGAACAAAGGCAGTAAGTATATCGGCTGTTTGTTGTTTTAATCCATCAATTGCAAGCAACTCGTATTGGCTGTATATTTGGCCAACACTTTGGCGGTAGTTTAAAATATTTTCGATTTGAAACGAAGTTAAAAAATGCAGTCTTTCTAAATCATTACGGGTAGCTGTGTTTATATTTATTGGTGTTTCCAGGTATCTTTCAAGATCTTCGAGCAGGGGAGTGAGATCGGTCGATTCGTCAAATATTTCGGAATACGATTCAACAATATTTTCAATAACATCATTTTGGGTGTTTATTTCCTGTCCTTTTGCAACTCCGGTAATTATTACAATTAGTGCAGTGTATAAATAATATTTTAGTTGGTGAGTCATTAAAAATTAAATATTAAAAATTACCGAAGCCGATAGCACATATCCTATTGAAAAATTGTTGCTGTACGATATGTCGATATTTAAGGAGTTGGTGTTGTATCCAAAGCCGGCATAAAACCGAACAGGAGTAGTGTTGATTCCTGCCCTTAAAGCAAAGTTCTCGGTTGTGAGCCATTCGCCTCCTAATTTGAGAATATTTTTTTGTTCTTGTATTTTTTCAATTTCGTACGAAAAGATGAAGTCGGGCGAAAGGATTGAGTGTCCGCCAAATTTTACTTTCCAGGGTATATGTTCGTTGTAAATGCTTGTATTTATTGCCGGGGTATACGGATTTGATAAATGAGCTCCAATTGAAGTATTATCGTTTATTGCATAAATAACACCACCTTCAAAACCCATAGTAATTACAGTACTGTTGTCTTCGGGCATGCGCGATCCGAAGTAGCTTATTTGTATACCGGCCGATATTTTTTCGGACAGAGGAATAGCATATGCAATACCGGCATTGCTTTCGGCCCAGCGTGATGGTCCGAACATGTTGTACTGCAATGCAATATTCCCGTTGCCAACAGGTAAGCTTGCTACAATAGCGCGAGTTTGTAGCAGATTGTTTGCCTGAAGAGATGAAAAAAAACGGTTTTCGTAAAAAAGCGCAACTGCAAAATTTTGCATTTTAGCAAGTCCTGCCTGGTTATGGTAAATGGCAAAAACATCGGTGCGGCTTACAAATGCATTACCCATTGCAGCAGCTTTACTTCCGGTAGGCTGAACATTGTTTCGGGAGTGTGCGTATAAAAAACTGCAGAGTAAAATTATTACGAAAAGTATTTTTTTGTTGATCACTTTTTTTGCTTTGCTATGTTTAATTGGTTTTGAAAGTATATTTTTTTTCTGAGAGTTCCTTATTTGCTTCAACAATTTTATTTTTCAGGCTCTCTTTATAATCAATCAATTTTTTTGCAACATCGGTATTTGCTGTGGCTATTATTTGAGCTGCAAGTATTGCCGCATTTAAAGCTCCGTTTATTCCTACAGTAGCAACTGGTATTCCGGGGGGCATTTGTACTATTGCCAACAAAGCATCTAAGCCATCAAGGCTGGCTTTTATAGGAACTCCAATAACCGGTATGCTGGTCATTGATGCAATTACTCCTGGTAAATGTGCTGCCATACCTGCCGCAGCAATAATTACCTGAATTCCTCTGTCTCCTGCATTTTTAGCAAAAACTTCTACCTCTGAAGGCGTACGGTGTGCCGATAAAGCATTAATTTCGAATGGAATTTCAAGATCGTTCAAAAATGCAGCAGCTTTTTCCATTATAGGATAATCGCTAGTGCTTCCCATGATTATGCTTACTGTTGGTTTCATGTTTCCGATATTTATTTTTGTTAATAATTCAAACACAAATATAATCAAACATCAATAAGCTTTTAAAAAAGCTGAGCAAGTTGAAGTATTTGTTAATGATTTGAAAAAAGATGAGGCTGTCGAAATATGACAGCCTCTGAATAAATGAATTGCGCTTGTTTGCCAACGTGTAGTTGTGTATGTTGTTCTTAGCGTCGACGATTGCTTGTATTGCTTTTATTCTCTGTTGATGTACTTCGGGTACTGGTGCTTTTTTGCATATTGCGGCTTTGGTTTGTGCGCGAGTACGATTTTGATGAAGTGCTTGTTCTTCGGGGTTGTGCCTGCTTGTTAATTGTAGTTGTACTTTTTTTAGCAGGAGCATTGTATTTATATGTTTTATTTTCGGATTGATTAATCTCTCTGCGATTATTGCTGTTCCTTACGCTTTTTGTTTTTGGAGTATCGATATTTATAATTTTTTTGTTATCGTACACTTTTTCGTTGTTGGCCGAACGTCGGTTGTTCATGTTTGAGTAAGTGCTTTTAGACATGTGAGCACTATTGGCCGATTTTTGATTTGAGCCTGAGCTGTATCGTGATCTCGCGCTAAGATCATGATAGTTTACCACTCCTTTGTTTCTGTGTTCGAACGACTTGTTGGGGTGAATTCTTGCATAATCGTTGCGATGTATTTTTTTATGTAATGCTATAGCGCGGTGATTCTTACGTGAGTGTGTATAATGGCATCTGATTCGTGTGTGATAATATGAGTGAACATTGTGGTGATAAATATGTACAGCGTAAGGTGACCGGTAATGATAGTATTTAGGATAGTGTCTCCAATGCCAGGGCGAGGCCCAAACTACGGGTCTTGGATTCCAAAAATATGCGAAAATCACGGGGCGATGTACATATATCGGTTCTATTATATAATTTGGACCATATATGTAACTGTTTCCAATAACCTGTACATGAATTTTTTTGTTGCGTTTAACTGTTACGTCAATGGTTGCAACATCTTGGTATATGTTGTTTCCAAGTACCGATTGTATAGTGATAAGATACAAGCCTCTGTCTCTTACTTCAAGTACTCGCAAATAATCAACATAACCATCGTTGTTTAAGTCTAAGTTCGAAATTTGATGTTTTGGATCGTTGATTTTCATTTCAAACTCTTCGAGATCGTTTGAATTACTAAACAAATAAGCAACAGCTTCGAGGTTGAGGTTGTGCCCTATGTCGTAATTTGATGCATTTACAGTGATGGTTTTCCGGGCAAAAAGTGCATTGCTGCTCAGAATCATCAGAATCAGAATAAATATTTGTGTTTTCATGGCTTTAAATTTTATGCTCATGTAATACAAAATTGAATAATTGTGAACAAGCTATTCGATTTTTGCTTTTATGAGCAGGTTTATATTCACAATAATTCAAATATGATGCCGAAAATTTATTCTGATGTTTTACGCATATTAAGTATTGATGCAGAGAGTGTTTTGATTTAGGGTAAGCGGGAGAATAAATTTAAATTTAGCGACCAAAAAAAAATATCTTTATTGCAGTTTTATTTGCATTAAAGATATTTATAGTATTTGTATTGCACCTTTGCACATTATGGTGCAAATAATTCTGTTTTATAGTTTTTGAGCAACGAGAGTGAGGCGTTTTGCAATGTCTTCAATTGTACCCATCCCGTTAATTGAATAGTATTTGTTTTGTTTATTGTAGTAATCAATCAAGGGTGCTGTTTTTTGATTGTAAACCGCTATTCGGTTTTCAATAATTGAAACATCGGTGTCGTCACTTCGTCCCGAAGTTTTACCTCGTTCGAGTAATCGGTTAATTAGCTCTTGTTTGTCAACATCAAGAGCCAGCATGGCCGAAACAGGTGTTTTGTTACTGTTTAGTAGTTGATCGAGAGCAATTGCCTGTTCAACTGTGCGTGGAAAACCGTCAAAAATAAAGCCTTTCGAGCTCTCGTTATCTTTTATCAGATTGTCAATCATACCAATAACAACATGGTCGGGAACCAATTCTCCTTTGTCCATGTTCTTTTTTGCTTCTATACCGAGTTTCGTTTTTTTTGCAATTTGATCCCGAAGTAAATCTCCTGTTGAAATGTGGATCAATTCAAATTGGTTTTTTAGAAATGTAGCCTGAGTTCCTTTTCCCGCACCCGGAGGGCCAAATAATACAATATTTAACATGTTACTGATTGTTGGTTTGGTTTATTCTGCAATTCTATAAATGTCTTTTAAATTTCTTCCTTTTTGGTCGTAGTCGAGTCCAAAGCCTACAATAAAGTCATTTCCAATTTCCATTCCTACGTAATCTACTTTCATTTTGTTTTTAAATTTTTCGGGCTTCATAAGCATAGTTGCAATTTTTACTTCTTTAGGATTGTGTTCCTTTAGCATTTTTACAACTTCAACAATGGTTGTGCCTGTATCAATAATATCTTCGAGCACAACCAATACTCTGCCTTCAATGGGTTCGTTTAGTCCTATGAGCTTTTTAACCTGTCCGGTAGTATCAATTCCATCGTAAGACGAAAGCCGCATAAATGTTACTTCAGCCTGATCGAGTTCAATCTCTTTAAATAGTTCAGCTGTAAACATAAATGAACCATTAAGTATACAAATAAATAAAACATCTTCGTTTTTTAAATCATACGAGATGTTTTTGGCCATTATCTTAACCTTTTGGTTAATTTCAGAATATGGAATAAAAAGTTCGAATTCCTTATCGTGTAATTTTACCCGCTTCATTTTTATTTTTTTAATGCAAGTACAAATAACTTACAATTTCTCGTATTATTCAAATATGTGCTTTCAAAATTGTAGAAGTTTTACGAAAAATTTATGAGTATAGTATTCATTGTCTAACGTTATTTTTCTGCGAAGTTTATTAACGATAAAATTGATAAATAAAAATGGGTAAAGCTTTGAAGCAATACCCATGGTAATTATTAACATGTTTTGAGATGTTTTATAACTTATTATGTGTGCCGTCGCAAAACGGAGGATTCCCGGTTTGTTTGCACTGGCATAAATAATATGTTTTCTTTTCGCTTACTTCAAAGGGCTTGGGAGTAATTCCTGTGCCAGCATGTGAGCCGTCGCAAAATGGTTGATTTTTACTATGACCGCATGCACACCACATGTATTTTTTACCGGGTTCGAGTTCTGTTGCTGCTGGTTTTTTTTCGGCAATTTTTGCTTTTGTCATAACGATAATTTTTAGTGTTTATTTTTGTATTCGACTTCCTTATAGTTTGTGTTTATTGTCTGTAAAATCGTATTTTAGTTCAAGTAATTCGATAATTTTGACAAAGTAAAAATCTATAATTCTTTTATTTTTCTTTATCTGTTGCAGGCCATAAATCAAGTTTGATATAAAGCTTACGAATAAACTGCAGGTATATGTTTGTTAGCATTGGTGTATAATAAGCAAAAGCAATACTTTATTTGTTTTTATTGAGTATTTGTATTTATAAACCGATTGAAAATATACGCATTTTTACTCATATGAAAAAACAGTTTAGGCCAAATATGTTTACTATTTTCAGAGCATACAAATAATAACAAAAACTGTGTTTTTAACGTTAATTTGAAAAAAAAATGAGTTTGTTTGTTAATAATTCAAACAGTAAGTTGCTTAAAAATAATGCTTGTATTTTGATTTTTAAATATTATTTCTACATTTGTTCCTCATAAGAGTAAGCCTTTGAGAACATTTAATAAAAAATGAAAAACAAGGTTATTCCTTTTTTGTAATTTTTAATTTAAAATTTTTTAAACGATGAAAAAAATCAGCAACATATTCATTCTTCTACTCGTTGTGGTGGTAGTCATTTCTACGAAGTGAGAATGGTTTGTTGTATACATTGTAAATACGAAAAAATAGATATAAGCCATTCTCGAAAAAGAGAATGGTTTTTTTATTTACACAATTTGATAATCGATAACACTAAATAACACTCAAATGAAATTAAGAAGTGCAACAACAACAGAAGGCCGGCGTATGGCCGGAGCCCGTGCTCTTTGGC
>CAZARW010000031.1:0-30156 GCA_964487645.1 uncultured Prolixibacteraceae bacterium | reverse complement strand
ATTATTATTATTATTATTATTATTATTATTATTATTATTATTATTATTATTATTGCAAAATAATATTTAACTAAAACTCCTCTTTTATGAAAATAGACAAAACGAAATTCTGTTTACGAAACGACACTCCCCGAGTATCGTATACTACGCAACATCACTTCTTTACATCTTATTTATTTTTTCATGAATAAAATTTGAAAGTCCTTTTTTGGGACTATAATATAATTATACATAGACAGTATAATTATCTATCCATAATAAATACAAGTATATGGATAAAAGGCAAAATTATGTTGCTTTGGTTTTTTAAAAGTCCTACACAAAATATTGAAAAGTTGTTGTTATTAAAAGCTTCAGTTTTAGTGGAAGTGTAACTTGTTAATAAAAAAAGGTAATACAATTATATAAAAAAATTGCCCTAACCAACTAATTAATATAATTATTAATCAGAATTAGGAGTTGTAATTCCTAGTTCACAAAAATAATAAAAATGTTTAGATATCTACTTTCTTTATTGATAACAATAGCTGGAATTTCTTTTTTGTCATCTTGTAACAAAAATGATAATAAATTTTTTGAAAATAATAATAAGAATATTTTTGATTTTGAAATATTTTCTATTTCACTAATTGATAATACTCTCATTTTTGAAAACGAAAAACAATTAAATGCTTGCTTTGAATATTTAAATACGCTTGGGGATGATAATTTTGATGAGTTTGAATCAATTTTGGGCTATGTTAGCTATAGAACTTTTTTTGCTAAATCAGATGATAATTCAAAATTATTTAGTGACGAATTATATGCTACACTTTTGAATCCTGAAGGTAAAATAATAGTTGGAAAATATCTATTGCATGACCTGCCTAACGAAAATCAAATTTGTGCATTTCGATTGGATAATGATTTTCGAATATTGAATAAAACGGATATTCCTGATTATGTTGTTACTAGAGACCAGGATATTTTTGAAGAAATAAACAACAAAGGACAATTGAAAAGTATATCATCATTATCTTATTGTAATGGTAAACACCCTAGTGTTATCATTAATGATTTTGGCGTGGAAATCAAAATTACAACAGAATACAATAAAGGAATATTTCATTTTTTAAAAGCTAAAATATCAAGACCTTGGTGTATCGGATGTGGCCTAACCTTGTCTGTTTCTACTAGAGAAAATGATACTTCTTTTTGGATAGGCCAATCACAAAGATCTTGTAATATTTCAGCTTGGGATTCAAGCACGGGTACTTCAGCCTCAATTCGTATCAATACAAAAAAGTTAATTGCATATAATTTTCTAGTGGATTATAGCGTGTCTGATGAAACCCAATTCCCATATCCTTATTATCAAACATACAATGGTGATATTAGTTGCAACTCGGGCACAACATGTTATTAGATTCGTGCGTTATTAGTAGAATATAACGATTAAATGCAACCTGAGTTCATATAATTTCTAAAGTTCAAATTGATGTAAAATATTGTTTGTGAAAACATTTAAAATCCCTTCTTATTGTTTACTTATCATATTCCTTGGGGGATGTGTAAAAGAAGTTCAGGTAGAATTACCAGAGCATCAGCCCAAGATTGTTGTCAATTCGTTTCTTTCTAATGACGATACAATTAAAATCCATGTAAGCAGCAGTGCAAAACAAACCGATTACCTACCCAATGTATTGAGAGAAGCAGAGGTAATATTGGCATCAGGTAGTAAAACCGATACTTTAGTCGCTAAAAATGATGGGTGGTATCATTCAAAACTAATAGCCAAAGCAGGTAATGAATATTCGATTCGAGTAAATGCCAAAGGCTACAAAAGTGTTTATGCACGAGATATTATTCCTTATCCTATTCATTTCAGTATCGAAAATTTTATTGCAAGAAGTGGAGTCAACGAATTTGGTTTTTTTAATTCCTCACTGGATGTAATTATTGAAGACGATCCAAACTGCATAAATTATTACGAGATAAGTTATCGTAATCATAAAAGTGTTCGGAGAATTGACAACGGAATTTTTAACAGTGGAATTTGGAGCGAAACTCCAGGCATAAAGTCGGAAGATACTGAAGGTGATCAATATCTAATATTTTCTGATGAAACCTTCAATGGACAAAAAAAGCAGATTAGTATCTACTATAATTATTCGAACAATATCGATTCTGTAAGTATTTTTACAAAAGCTGTTAGTTTTGATTATTATTGTTTCAAAAAAAGTTTGACAAGACATATGCAAGGGCAAGTAAGTGGTGATTTATGGGGAGGTTATGACATCTATCCTCTGTTTTCGATGATTGAAAATGGATATGGTATTTTTGCTGCTTATGCTGAGACTGAAAAATCGTTGTACACTTATACAAAAATGAAACAATAAACCAATCATGCTTCAACGTAAACATGCAACGATACTGTTTATATGCAAACTCACTTCATGCCAAACAAGGCACGCATAAGCTACCTTAAACAATAAAAATATGAACGAATGAATAGTAAGTATCACATTCTATTAGCTCTATGCATTTCCGTGATTTCGCCAACTTTTGCAAACAAACAAGTTCAGTTTAGCGGCTACGTAGCTGATGTAAAAACCGGAGAACGACTAATTGGAGCAAATGTGTACAAAGCATCGACAAAATTAGGAACAGCAACAAATGCATATGGATATTTTAATCTGAACATTGATGAAAAAATCAATAATGAGATAGTTATATCCTATATTGGTTACACCGAAAGCCGTTTTTCAATAAAATGTTTGAAGGATACTATGTTCACGATTTTGCTTGAACCTGGCCGTGAAATCGACGAGGTTGTTATTTACAACAAGAAACAATCGAATCGTATTAACGAAATGGGAACTACTCATTTGTCTATGAAAACTGTAAAATCATTACCTGCTTTGGGAGGTGAACACGATCTTGTTAAAGCACTCCAACTATTGCCGGGTGTACAATCGGGAACCGAAGGATCGAGCGCATTGTATGTCCGTGGTGGCAGCCCCGATCAAAACTTAGTAATGATTGATGACGTTCCACTTTATTATGTAAATCATTTAGGTGGATTTGTCTCTATTTTTAATCCCGATATTGTTAATAATGTCAAACTTATAAAAGGTGGTATTCCGGCACGCTATGGCACTCGCTTGTCTTCAATTGTTGATATACGAATGAAAGAGGGAAATATGAAAGAGCGTAAAATTTCCGGAAGTGTCGGGCTTATTAGCATGAAGCTTGCGCTTGAGGGACCAGTAAAAATTGATACCTCGTCGTACTTAATTTCTGTGCGCAGATTTATGTATGATATTCTTATGCGCCCTTTCTCAAAAATATATTTTAAAGACTATTCTTTGGGTTATACTTTTTACGATATTAACGCAAAATACAATCATATTTTTTCACCAAAAAATCGTATTTTTTTAAGTTTTTATCGAGGAAACGATAAGTCGACAATCAATATTAAAAATAAAAACAACAATTACAGTTTAAAAAATGCGACTAAATGGGGAAATACAGCTGCATCTTTTCGTTGGAATCACCTTTTTACCTCAAAATTATTTTCGAACATAACAGCATACTACACAACGTATCGGCACAATATGAATGAAAATTATCAACTCAATTCAACTGCATCTGAAGATGCATTTAACAGTTCTAAATCGTTTCAATCGGCAATACGTGATATTGGACTAAAAATCGATTTTCATTATCAGTATTCTACAGCATGTAATATAAAATATGGAGCCGGTGCAACAGTACATCAATTTACTCCATCTCAAACTTATAGCTCAGAATCCTCAGAAAATGATGAATTATTAAAAATATTTGGCATGAGCAAGCTTAACTCAAACGAAGGATACAGTTATTTTGAAAATAATATAAAAATTGGCAGAAATTTTAATGCAAATGTTGGGCTCCGATATTCATTTTATTCAGTTCAAAACAAGATATTTAATTCAATTGAGCCCCGAGGGGTTATTTCATTCATTTTGGGAAGCAGAGCTCAAATTAAAGCAGGATACACAAAAATGAGCCAGAATGTACATCTCTTATCAAGCGGAGGAATGGGCATTCCTGCCGATTATTGGTTACCGGCAACCTCAAGCTTAATTCCTTCTGTATCGGAGCAAGTGAGTGTATCGTTTGAATATGAAACATTCAATGGTGAATACTCATGGTGCATTGAACCCTATTTTAAACAAATGCATAATTTGATCGAATTTAAACAGGGATATTCACATCTTAACAATACAAGCAATTGGGAAAATTTGATTGAAACAAATGGCAAAGGGCTTAGTTATGGAGTTGAATTACTAATAACGAAACACGTAGGAGATTTTACAACTCATCTCGGTTACACTCTTTCAAAAACAACTCGACAATTCAATGCTATTAACGATGGAAATGCATTTCCATATAAATACGACCGGTTGCACGATATTAGTATGGTTTTTATGTATAAAATTAACGAACATATTGATTTTTCAGCCACTTGGGTATATGGTTCAGGTAATGCATTTACTTTATCTGAGGCTCGATATATTACGCTAATTCATAATGAATATTTATTTGCAGCTGAATTGTATAGCAAGAAAAATGCTTACAGACTTAGGGCATACCACCATTTAGATAGCGGTTTCAACTTCAAAAAGCACACTAAATGGGGTGAGCGCACTATAAGTGTAAATATCTATAATCTGTATAATCGTAAAAACCCGTATTTTTATTTTTGGGATAATTCAAGCAGAAACAATAATCACTCTGATAGTGGAACCTTACAATTATACCAATACAGTTATTTCCCAATTATACCCTCGGTAAGTTATAGTTTTGTTTTCTAATCTCTTAAAAAAAATATTGGTATAGATTCTGAATTTATAAAATCAAAAAAAAATCAGCTAAAATGAATATTATTAATCACCTCCTGTCCTACACTGGCATTTAGTGCATCAATAATTTTTGAGCGCATCATAAACAGCTCGTGCCGTATTACCGGCGACTCAATGCGAACAACTAAAGTTTTGTTTCGTACAAAAAGCTGCGAAGTTGATGCTGCAATACCATTGCCAAGTACCTTCTCCCAATTAGCAACAATTTTTGTGTCGAGTAATTTTTTTTCGAACGATGATTTTTTTACCAACTCATTTAAAACATCACTAATTTTTTGAGTTTCTTTTCGTCTCATTTTTAAGGCCTATCAATTTGTAAATTTTCAATAAAAAAACTATTAAGATATTTTTCCTTTTAAAGTGCTTTCGTCGATTTTAAATATTTTATGATCAATATTCATTTTATTTAAAATCCCCCCCAAATGCTCTCGATCGGTATCGGTAATAAAAATTTGGCCAAACTGATCGTCCGAAACAAGTTCAATAATTTTTTCGACACGCTTTGCGTCCAGTTTATCAAAAATATCGTCGAGCAACAAAATCGGTTTTATGTTACTGGTTTTTTTCAAATATTCAAATTGTGCAAATTTAAGAGCCAGTAAATACGTTTTAGTTTGCCCCTGCGATCCAAGTTTTTTCATTGGATAATGGCCCAACTCAAGCAACAAGTCGTCTTTGTGAATTCCGACAGTAGTATGTGTTGCCGATCTGTCGGCCTGACGTTTTTCGCGCAATTTTTCTGAAAAATCATCGGTATTCAAAACCGATTCATAAGTAAGCTTTACCTCTTCTTTTCCGCCCGAAATAAAATCATAAAACGACTGAAAAACCGGAATCATTTTTTGCACAAATTGCTTTCGAGATGCATAAATACTGGTTCCCAAACCGACCAATTGTTCGTCGTAAACATTCAGTGTGTCGTCGTCAAAATATTTTTTTTCGGCAAAGCTTTTGAGCAAGTTATTGCGTTGCAGCAATGTACGGTTATAGCGCAATAGCTTGTCGAGATACCCCCTGTCGAATTGCGAAATAATACCATCCATAAATTTACGCCGCTCGTCGCTACCACCTATTATAAGCATTGTATCGACAGGCGAAACCATTACCAGGGGAATGAGCCCAATGTGGCTGCTGAGTTTTTTATAAAGTTTACGGTTGCGCTTAATTTGCTTTTTTTGACCGTTTTTATAGCCTATCGAAATATTTTCGTCATCGTTTTCACAATTGTATTTACCTTGCAACATAAACATATCGCAAGTATGCCTGATATTAAGCGAATCGACCGAATTAAAAAAGCTTTTTGTAAACGACAAATAATAAATTGCATCAAGCAAGTTGGTTTTACCCGCCCCGTTATCGCCTAAAAAACAATTCAATTTTTGGGTAAAGGTAAAATTAGCTTGTTCAATATTTTTATAATCGAGTATCGATATTGATTGTAAATACATGAAATATATTTTTCAACAAATTTGCTAAAAAAAAGCAATAGAAACGAAACAATCAGGTTTACAATTATAAAAAATACTGATTTCGCTTAAAGCTTAATTTTTATCAACCTTTATGAGTAGATTATGACAAAAAAAATTATTTTTGTGCACAATTGTAAAAAAACAAATTTTAGCAATGACAAAGAATAAGAAACACGAAGACGGTTTCCAGGAAGTTGAAGAAACCTTAACCAGAACAGAACAATTTCTCGAGAATCATTTAAACCTGGTTCTGTATATTATTGCAGGTATTATTATACTTGTTTTATTAGTGCTTGGTATTCAGCGCTTTTATATTACGCCTCGTAATGTCGAAGCACAAGAGTTAATGTATCCTGCTCAGAATCATTTTAACAACAACGAATTTGATCTGGCAGTTAACGGTGATGGCGTTTCTCTTGGTTTTCTCGATATTATCGACAGTTATGGAATGACAAAAGCTGCTAAACTTGCTAAATATTATACCGGTGTATCATATTTGCACCTTGGCGAATACGAAACAGCTATTAACTATCTGAAAAAATTTGATACTGACGATTTGCTCTTAGAGCCACTTTCGAACTCGGCCATTGGCGATGCTTATGTTGAGCTGGGCCAATACGATAAAGCAATTGCAGCATACAATAAAGCATTAAAAAGCGAATCGAATAGTTTAACCTCGCCTGCAATTATGACAAAACTGGCTTTGGCATACGAAGCCAACAATCAGACTGATAAGGCAATTGAAGTATTACAAAACATTAAAACCGAGTACCCCAACAACAGCGAAATTGCAAATGTTGAAAAGCACATTGCCCGCTTACAACAATTATAAAAATATGTTATAGTAAAGCATACTACGTATAACAAACAATACGATGCTTAGCATCATTCCAAAACATTAAACGGGCTTACATACAGTTAGCCCGTTTTTACTTAATAAACAATTCATTATGGCTACAAAAAATTTATCGGAATACAACATTAACACAATCCCATCGGCAAAAAATATGAAGTTTGGAATTGTAGTTGCCGAATGGAATTATCAAATAACCGGAGCACTTGCTCAAGGAGCTGTTGATACCTTAGTAAAACATGGCGCAAACGAACAAAACATTAGCATAAAACATGTGCCGGGTGCTTTTGAGCTTACTTTGGGCGGACGCTTTTTTGCCGAATATACCGATGTTGATGCAATTTTATTACTTGGATCGGTTATCCAGGGCGAAACCCGTCATTTTGATTTTATTTGCCAGGGAGTAACTCAGGGAGCCACCAGTTTGAATTTACAGTTTAACAAACCGGTAATTTACGGAGTACTAACCACCGACAACGAAAAACAAGCCATTGAACGTTCGGGAGGCCGACTTGGCAATAAAGGCGACGAAGCCGCAATTACTGCAATAAAAATGGTGGCATTGCAAAACGAAATGAAAGCTTGATAAAAAATTGAGAGATAAAAAAATACGGCTTTGTTTATTACAAAGCCGTATTTTTTATAGTATTATTTTCTTCGTTTCCGACGTTTTTGCGGGCGTTTTTTTCGTGCAAATTTATCGGTATAATCGTGTGTGTTATTTGTAAGCTTATGTTTCTTTTCGTGAAAAGCACCTTTAAAATCGGGGTCATCAATTTTCCGCTGACGGTCAATTTCACGCAATTGCCTTTGATTTTCTTCACGAGTACTTTCAACAATAGTAAGCTCATCGGGTATGTCAATAACAGGAATCTGCATACGAATAAGCTTTTCGATTTTCGAAAAATGCCACTCTTCAGATGGATCAAGCAGTGTTATTGCCACACCGTCGTTACCGGCACGGGCGGTACGGCCAATGCGGTGAATATAATCGTCGTAACTTGTTGGAACATCAAAATTAATAACGTGACTAACCTTACTGGCATCAATTCCGCGTGCCGACACATCGGTTGAAATAAGTATTCGTACTTCGTCGTTTTTAAAAGCATTAATTGCATTAATTCGTGCATTTTGCCCCTTGTTTGAATGCAGTATGCGTTTTTCGCCTTCGCTTTTACGCTTTATTACTTTAAAAACTGCTTCGGCCGATACTTTTGTTTTACAAAAAATAATCACTTTCCGAAACTCTTCTTCATCCATCAACAAGTAATAAATTAAATTGAGTTTTGTCCTGAAATTTGGCACTTTATAAACATGCTGCTTTACCAACTCAACCGGAGTTGCCGATGGAGCAACCTCTACACGTAGCGGAAATGTTAAAAAACTTTCGGTAAGTTTTTCAATACTTTCGGAAAATGTAGCCGAAAACAACAAATTTTGCCGGCGCGTTGGTAAGCGGTCAAATACATTCATTAACTGAGGCATAAACCCCATATCGAGCATTCGGTCGGCTTCGTCAATCACAAGCACTTTTACTTTTTTCAGGCTCAATACATTATGCGAATACAAATCGAGTAAGCGTCCGGGGGTAGCAATAAGTACATCAAGGCCTTCCGATATCATTTCGGCATGTTTAGTCCAACCTACTCCACCGTAAACGGCCACATGGCGTATGTTTGTGTGTTGAGACAACTCTTCAAAATCTTCGCCTACCTGAATTGACAATTCGCGTGTTGGAACCAAAATTACAACACGGGGATCATCTCCTTCGGCTTTTACCAAACGGGTAAGTATTGGCAATATATATGCAGCAGTTTTTCCCGTACCGGTTTGCGCTATTCCCAACACATCCTGCCCCGATTTTATAGCAGGTATAGCTTTTTCCTGAATGGGTGTTGGCTTAGTAAAGCCAATGGCTTCAACCGATTTTAAAACCGATTTTGTTAATTTCAGATCGTTAAATGATACCATTTTTTATAGTTTGGTGCAAAAATAACGAAAACACAGTGGATATTACAATTTATAGTTGTTTTATAACTTGACGTTAATTTTTTAAACATCAAGATATAAAGATAAATTAGTCTTATATATTTTTACTTTCTTTGCACAGCAAAATAAACACAACAGAAATGTTTGACAAAAAAGTACTGCTATGCATGAGTGGAGGCATCGATAGTTCGGTAGCTGCAATTCTTCTTAAGGAACAAGGTTACACAATACATGGTTTAACCTACAGGCCTTACGATGCCATATCGCCAGCCTGTATGGAAAAACAAACCGGCTGCTGTAGTGTTGATGCAATATTTGAAGCAAAAGCTCTTGCAAACGACATGCATATCGAACACACTGTTCTCGATATCCGAAAAGAGTTTGACAAAACTGTGATTACGGATTTTGTGCGCGAATACCTTGCAGGACGAACTCCAAACCCCTGCGTAGTATGTAACCGAACCATTAAATGGGGCGAAGTACTGAAAAAAGCCGACGAACTGGGATGTTATTATATAGCAACCGGCCATTATGCACAAATAGGACAACAAAACGGACGATATTTTTTAATACAGGGAAACGACCAGGATAAAGACCAAACCTATTTTTTGTGGCAACTTTCGCAAAACGATTTAAAACGAACTTTGTTCCCTCTGGGAAAATTAACAAAACCCGAAGTGCGTAAAATTGCTGAACAAAAAGGCTACAAAAAAATGTCGCAAAAACGCGAAAGTCAGGAAATTTGCTTCATCCCCGACAATAATTACCGTAGGTTTATTAACGAACGAATACCTGATTTAGAAAAAAATATTGGAGAAGGTAATTATACCGATACTTCCGGGAAAATTTTAGGAAAACACAAAGGATATCCTTTTTATACTATTGGGCAGCGTAAAGGCCTCGAAATTGCACTGGGGCGACCTATGTATGTTGTAAATATTGATGCCGAAACGAATACTGTTGTTTTGGGCGACAGGCACGAACTAAACAGAAAAGAACTATGGGTTGACAACATTAACCTGATGAAATACAAACACATTGACGGCGAAATGGAAGTTATTACAAAAATCAGATACAACAATAAAGGTACTTTAAGCCGTATTTCACAACATGATGATAAAATAAAAGTTGAATTCTATTCCGATGCCTGGGCTGTTACTCCGGGTCAATCGGCTGTTTTTTTCGAAGGCACACACATGGTTGGCGGTGGTATTATTTGCGAATAAACTTATAAAAATACTGCACTGCGTATTTGTCATGTTTTTCTTTTTACTATATTGTTGGGTTAAGAAACAGAGCTTTGATAAACCATTACCCACAGTTAGGGATGTACACTAAATTCATGAAACCAATACTTACCATACTAATATCAATATTGAGTACAATATTTTTACACGCTCAAACTCACACATACTGGATTCAATTAAACACAAAAACAGGCACTCCTTATTCATTATCAGAACCATCAGAGTTTTTATCACAACGAGCTATCGAAAGGCGTAACCGACAAAACATATCAATTGACTCAACCGATTTGCCCATAAATCCTGTGTTTACCGATTCGATAAAAAAACTCGGTTTCGAAGTTAAACATACCAGCAAATGGATGAATGGAATTATTGCCGAAATTGCTTATGATGTAGCAATTGATTCGTTAATAACACCCTCCTTTGTCGATTTTTATCAACTCCGAAAAGGAACACCTACAAAATCACACACAAATAAATTTGAATTATCCGACTCGGCCAGCAATGCTAAATATGGATTAGCCTTTTCGCAAACTGAAATGCTTAACGGGCATAAATTGCACAAATACTCTCGCGGGAAAAATATACACGTAGCTGTAATTGACGCTGGTTTCGAGAATGCCGATATCATTCAGGCATTTGATTCACTCTATGCAAACAATCAGATACTTGGTACCTATGATTTTGTAAAACCCGGAAATAATGTGTTTTCAGAACACAATCATGGTACCCGGGTATTATCAGCCATGGCAGGCAATATACCCAATATGTTTATTGGCACAGCCCCCGATGCATCGTATTGGTTACTCCGATCTGAAGATGCTGAAACTGAATATCCGGTTGAAGAAGATTTTTGGATTATTGCTGCTGAGTTTGCCGACAGCACAGGCTGTGATGTAATTAATACCTCGCTGGGTTACAGCGTGTTCGACGATATTTATTTTAACCACACCTATACAATGTATACCGGCGACAGTTTGCGTATTTCGCAAGCAGCAAATATGGCTGTCGATAAAGGAATTGTTGTAGTATGCAGCGCAGGAAACGAAGCCCAAAAGCCCTGGAAGTACATTATAGCTCCTGCCGAGGCTAAAAATGTTCTGGCCGTTGCAGCTGTCGATGCAAACAAAACCATTGCGTCCTTTTCGTCTATAGGCTTTTCGGAAACCGCATCAGTAAAAAAACCCGATGTAGCTGCATTGGGACTAAGTGTATACCTGGCCTCCGAAAAGCCAAACGAAAGCATAATCCGCAGCAGCGGCACTTCGTTTGCTTCGCCTATTATTGCGGGCATGGCTGCTTGCTTAGTCGATATATTTCCTGACAAAAAAGCCGCCGAAATTATTGATTTAATCAGAAGTAGCGGGAATTTATATCCAAATCACAGTGTTGAATACGGTTATGGAATTCCCGATTTTGATATTTTTGCTGATTCAACTCAGCAAAGCAGCATTAACTCCCACAAAAAACCAAACATTGCTTTGTATCCAAATCCGTTTAGCCGCGAACTTATTGTATTTTCAAATTTTGGCAATGCTCAGTTCGATGTTTTCGACACCCGGGGCATACGCGTTTTTTCGACAAATATTAACGGAAACCGTATGCAAATTAACAACAATCAATTTGCCAATCTGAAACGAGGAATTTATATTGTAAAAATTTCAAACAATACATACTCTGAAAAAATTAAGCTGATAAAGCAATAGATTGCGCAAGTACATCAGCAAAATAAAGAAAAACAACAGAATAAACTGATGGAAAATCAGATAACCTTATTTCAGCTCAATACGCTTGTAAAAGAATCGATTAAAAATTCTTTTAATGACCAAATTTGGGTAATTGCCGAAATTGGCGAATTGAATATAAATCGTACCGGCCACTGTTATATTGATTTGGTTGAAAAAGATCCCCTTTCGGATCAAATTGTTGCACGGGCAAGAGCAACAATATGGTCGTGGCAATTTCGCTTTATTCAACCCTATTTTACTACAACAACCGGGCAGGATCTTGCTGCCGGAATGAAAGTTCTTGTTAGTGTTAACGTTGAGTATCACGAAGTATATGGATTAAGCCTGAACATTGTAGATATTGACCCGGCATATACTATGGGCGATATGGCGCGTAAACGCAAAGAAATAATTGATAAGCTCACAAACGAGGGCATTATCGACATGAACAAAGAACTTGCACTACCCGATATCCCTTCGCGTATTGCAATTATTTCGTCGGGGACTGCTGCCGGTTATCAGGATTTTATGAACCAACTGCAAAACAACAACCGGGGATATCAGTTTTTCTGCCGTTTATTTGAATCGACTATGCAGGGTAACAACTCTGCACAATCGATTATAAAGGCCTTAGAGCAAATTTATAATTACGAGGATTTGTTTGATGTGGTAGTAATAATCCGGGGTGGAGGTTCGCAAATGGATTTAAGTTGTTTCGATAATTACGAGTTGGCTTTTCATGTTACACAATTTCCGATACCGGTATTAACAGGTATTGGCCACGAAAAAGATGAATCGGTAACCGATATGGTTGCAAATACAAAACTCAAAACTCCAACTGCAGTAGCCGAATTTTTGATCGAAAAAATGGACTTTGCAAGCGACAAAATTCAGGAACTTGAACACCAGCTGTTCGAAAAAACCAGTACAATTTTTTACATGCAAAACACCAGGCTAATGCAACTTTCGAAATATATGAAACCCTTGATTAATGCCGAAATTGACCATGAATATTATGCTTTGACACAAATAAGCCGCAATTTAAAACCCTTGATAAATCATGCTGTATTATTATCGAATAATTCATTAAAGCAATACTCAAGCAATTTGCATGTTGCATGCAAAAGCTTGCTTATAGCACAACACAATTCACTCAGCCGGCTTGTTGGCGAAACATCGTTTGCCGGAAAAATTATCCTCTCGAAACAAACTCAAACAATCAATCAATTAAAAAACTCTATTGAACACATGCTTAATGAGCAATTTATTAAAGAAAAGAAACACATTGAATGGCTCGAAAAAAATTGTGAACTCGTAAATCCAAAATCAATATTGAAACGAGGTTTTAGTATAACCAGCAAAAATGGTAAATTCATAAAATCATCGTCGGAACTAAAAACCGGCGACGAAATTGAAACGATACTCTACAACGGAAAAATTCAATCAACAATTAAATAAGCAAATATACAATGACACAAAAAAAACCAAGCTACCGCGAAGCAATTGCCGAAATTGAAGAAATTCTTTCGAGCATTGAAAACAACGAACCCGATATTGACGAGCTAGCAAACAAAGTTAAGCGGGTAAGTACATTGCTAAAATTGTGTAAAGACAAACTTTACAAAACACAAAACGAAGTCGAAAAAGTATTAAATGATATGGATCAGACTGAATCTGACACATAACAATATCCCCTATTGGGTTGATTTATTTTTAATAATTCAAATGAAATTCTTTATGATACAATGACAATAAATTTGCAAGCTCGGGAGAATCTGCTTGTCAATAAATATAAAATTTCAGAATGCTAAAAATTCATACACTCCTCATTATTTTAGCTTTTGTTGTTACAGCAAATAAAACACAAGCACAAAGCGAACATTTTTTCGACACCCGCGCAGGCTTTGAAATTCAGGCTCAGCGCGATAAAGGGATGTCGCCGCTAAAATACACAGGAATCGGTATATACGGAGGTATAGGGTATAGCAATACAAAAGCTGAAAAAAGTTTTATAATTAAAGCAGATTATAGTTTTGCTCAACTTTACAATGCAAGTTATAACAGGCTTGTAAATAATAATGCAAGTTTAAAATTTTTTCGGTTTTACCACGTATCTGGAGCAAGCAACAAACTATTCCATTTGGGCTGGTCAAACATCAACAGTTTATGCATGCGCGATATCGGCTCATTTGGCAATTACAGTATGCGGATCGATTATTTTACAAGTTTTGGGCCTGCGTTTAAATTTCATTACGATTTTGAATTATTCAGGCAAAATTTTATCGCTTCGATTATTGCGCATACCCAGCTTTTTGGGTTTTTTATACGCCCTTCGCTCGCCACCAACACACCTCAAGGCTTTATAAATGAGCCTTATAATTATGTGAAAGGGTTTTTTCAATCGGCCGAATTGTTTTATCCGTTTAATGCAGTAAATATTGGATTTTCGCCCCAAATAAGCTACCAAATTAAATCGCTTAACCGGATATCGCTGAGTTACGATTTCGATTATTACAAGCTCAACTCAATAGCTCATGTTGCTAAAATAAGTGGCATTTGGAAACTTACTCTTAGTACACGTTTATCGAGGTTTTGCAATTAATGCTCATTATAAAAACAGCCATAAATACTATAAGATGAAAACTGCTGCATACTATATAAACAAACTCCTGATTGTTGGTGCATGCGTGGTATTGTTATCGTGCGAAAAAGTATTATTAGTTTCCGACCCCGAAAACTCACCCGAAACGAATTTCACACACATGTGGACAGAAATTAATAATCGATATTCGTATTTCGAATTAAAACAAATTGACTGGAATGAAATACATGCAAAATATCAGAGCGAAATATACGAAGACATGAACGATAAAGTTCTGTTTAAAGTACTTGCAAATATGCTATACGAATTGCACGACGGACATGTAAATCTGTCATCGGAATTTGACCGAAGCCGCAACTGGGAATGGTTTTTAGATTATAACATCGACATCAACATTCATAACATCGAAAAAAATTATTTAGGTAAAAGTTACTACAGCACCGGCCCTTTCCGAAACACCATAATCGATTCGGTTTTATATATTTACTATGAATCATTCAGCAACAATTTTTCGGATAAAAACTTAAACGAATTAATGGATCGGGCGAAAAATCTTGACGGAGTAATTATTGATATTCGCAAAAACGGAGGAGGCCGATTGAGCAATGCTATCCGAATTGCATCGTGTTTTACCGACAAAACGACACTTTATGCTCGCGAACGAACAAAAACAGGCCCGGGCAAAAACGATTTTTCAAGCTGGACAGATATGAAAATTACCCCCTGTAACGGAGAGCAATATCTTGGTAATGTTGTTGTATTATGTAACCGCTCGTGCTACAGTGCCTCATCGTTTTTTTCGCAAATGATGCGTTCGCTGCCCAATGCAACACTGCTTGGGCAACAAACAGGCGGAGGCGGCGGAGTACCTGCATACTGCGAATTGCCCAATGGGTGGATTTATCGTTTTTCGGTAACACAAACAGTTACACCACAGGGCGAGCACATTGAGCCTGGAGTTCCGGTTGACATTGAAGTAAGTTTAGATTTTGAAGACGAAGTAAACGGTATTGACACGCTAATTGAAAGTGCAATAAAGTACTTAAAAAATAAAAAGTAGTTTATTCATAACGTAAGTTTACATAAAACAAAGGCGAAAACGAAGTAGATGTTTTTGTAATTTGAACCTGGTTAGTTGTTGGCCCCTCAGGTATTACAAAGTTTGTTTTCTGAAGTTCGTTCCGACGATTTAACACATTGAGCACAGTAAAACCTAAATCGGCATAAAAATATTTAAAGTCAAATTGTTTTACCAACGACACATCCATCTGAAAAAAATGAGGTAACTGTCCAAATTGCAAGCTTGCATTTGTCGATTCAGGTTTTAAATAAGGCATTCCACTGGCATATTGCCAGTTGGCCGAAAGTGTCCAGTTATTCCAACTTATTACTTCGGTTAATCGCAAGCGGTGCAATTGATGATCAAACGAACGAAAATACTCAAAATTATTTACGCCTTCGATACGTTCGTTCGATTCGGATAAAGAATACGAAAATAAATGTTTAAAATGATTTCCACGCCAATGAAACAATACATCAATTCCACGGTTTAACTCTTGTCCGGCCATTTGTTTATACTCAACCACAGGCAATACGCCCCGCATGATTTTTTCGCCAAAAAAGGATATTTTATTCATATTTCTTTTTTGATATCCCTCGACATTGACCAATACTTTTTGATATTCAAAAACAGCTCCAACTATATGATGAAAAGCATCGAGATTAGAATAATCGGATGAAGGAATAAACCACATTGGCGACATATTTTTGTACGAATCGACTCGATATGTAAGATACATAGGCTGCATATATCGTCCGGCCGAATACTTAACCCGAAAAGTTCTGAATGGAATAATTTCGATTCCGTAGCGCGGCTGCGAACTAAAAATTTGTTTTTGTGCACTGTACATTCCACGTATACCGGCTCTGAGTTTTATCCATTTAAGAGGCATCAAATCGGCTTGGTAATACATAAAAACAACCTCGGCCGAAGTGTTATCCGATATTGAATCGTTGTAATTGTTGGCTCCTGAAACTTTAATCTCGTGATTTTCGTATTTGTAATTCAAGATATGGCTATTGTAACCTGCACCAAATTTTTGACTTAAATACTGCTTTTTAAGTTCCGAATTCCATACCATGCGGGTTTCGCGTAACTCAACATTATCGCTATCGTAATAATTTTTAACAGGCCAATCACTTCGAACAGCATCTTTTCCATTTTCCGATTCCGATTCGGAAACCATGCGGTTAGTTCCAAGCGATATGGTATTAAGCCATCCCTTTGGTGTTTGCAGCTTAACATTCATGCTATATCCGGTAGCCCTGCTACGCGAGTAGTTTTGTTGGTAGTAGTTATCATCAACCGGAAAAGAGTATAACCGAAATTGACGATCAAAACTATCAAACAAATTAAAATTCAACTCACTTAAACTGCTGGGGCGAACACTAAATTTTATATTCGAATCGGAATAGTTGATCTCGGTATCGCTAACATCGGCATCGGCTGTGGATGTGTTGTTTACAAAAATAGTTTGATTTTCGAGGGCAAAATTTTGCAAATGATAATTTGACCACACATCGACAAACGATTTTCGGAACGATGCCGACAAGGAGCTTTTAGGTGTTACCGGAACACCAACATACACATTAACATGAAGCATATTTGCAGTAAAATCAACAATTGTTTTTTCGTTACTGCCTGCTTTTCCGGTTAAGTCTACAATACCCGATGTACGTCCTCCGTATTCGGCACCAAATCCGCCACGCGACACAAATGCCTGTTGCATAAATTTTCCGTTTAACATGCTTAAATTTCCCATCAAGTGGCTGCTTTCAACAATTGGTATCCCATCAATTAACACCAGGTTATCCGATGGTGCGCCACCTCTGATCGATAATCCGGCATCGGTTCCTTTTAAATAATTAATGCCCGGTATTACGGTTAGGGCATTAACCAAATCGTTGGCTTCGGTTCCCGGCAACTGATATGTGTTTTGCGGGCTGTAGGCAAGCATATCGGGTATTTCAATTAAAAATTTTAAATTATCAATTTTACGACTTCGCATGCGTTGAAGTTGTGGTATAGGAGCAAGCCCTATAGTCAGCTCAATAGAATCGCGCATAACCAGGGTTGTATCAAACGAATAGAATCCCAAATGCCGTATTTCTATTTTCACCTCACCTTTTGATTCAAACGAAAGCTGAAAATATCCCATTTCGTTTGTAATGGCTTCAACCGACTCGTCGAATACAAGCTTACAATAACGCAATTTTTCGGTAGTCCTGAGGTTTTCAACTGTACCGCTTACGGTTATGTTGTATGTTTGATTTTTACGAGGAGGTATTTTTTTCTGTTCAACGTGTTTTTTTTCACGCACTATTGTTTGTTCAATTGCATCAGCAATTTTTTCTTCATCGTCGACATAAAATACATACGTACCGGCAATTTCACGGTATTTTAATCCATATCGATCACAAACAACATCCAAAAATTCATCAAGTTTTACATTTTTCAGATTAAGCGAAGCATTTATTTGTGCAAGCAAATCATTATCAAAAGCAAATTTTACATTGTATTTTCCGGCTATTTCGTTCAGCAATACATTCAGGTTTTGCTCGTGCACATTTACGCTTACTCGTTTTTGAGCATGAAGGCTATAACCCGAAAATTGAAAAAAGAATACGATTATTGCAAAAATGGTTATATGCCTATTGTGAAGTAACATGAATAACTTTTTTGTTTTCATCAACCACATATTCAAAATTCATTGCTGTTGAAACGATATGCATACAATTATTAAGATTATTCATTTGCAGGCTTCCCGAAAAATTTTGTTTCCCGATATACCGATCAAATTCAACGCTGTAATCAAAATATTTCTCAATTAAGTAAAACAGTTCTTTCATACTTACTTTTTTAAAAAAGAAATTCCCCTGAATTTTATCGCGTGATTTTTCACATTCGATACTGTATGGCCCGGTAACACTGCCTTCGAATACTTTTATCCCCTGTCCTTTCTGAAGTTTCGTCTCGAAGCGTCCGTATTTAAAATTAATTTCTCCTTCAACACAGTCAACATTTACATAATTATCGGTATAAGCATGTACATAAAATTGAGTGCCTTCAACCAAAATCTGGCCACCAATTATATCAACTTTAAATTTTTTACCAATATTTTTCACATCAACAAAAGCACTCCCCTGCAACACTACATTGCGGGTTCCGGTAATTTTATTACAATGATATTTGACTCGTGAATTTGATCCTATAAGCACAGATGAACTATCGGGAAGGAAAACGTATTCCGACTGATCACAAGCAGTGACAATTTCGGGCGAATATTTTCCGGTATTAAACATCCCCATGTAGAGAATTGTAATAAAAACGGCAATTGCAGCTGCCGATCCTATAACAATATTGAGTTTAAATGATTTTATCTCGAACACGTGCTTTGTTTTATTGATTCAACAAATTTATACTTTATATTCGATATTTTTGCGCAACAATTTCAAGGCTTTACTTACTTGTTTTTCAACAGCCTTAACACTTATTTTTAAACTTTCGGCTATTTCGTGATATTTCATTTCATCAATTCGGCTCATTAAAAAGATGGTACGACAATGATCGGGTAAATCAGCAATGGCTTTTTGCAGTTTTGAATCAAACTCTTTCATCTCGAGCATATATTCAGGCGACTCATGATTATTTGTCGTTTCGTTACTGCTTAAAAACTTCATATCGAGAACCTTACGCTTATGGGTGTTGTAAAATAAATTGCGAGCTATACGAAAAAGAAGTTGTTTAAGAGTATCGTCTTTAATTGTATCCTTAATTTCCCATATTTTCATAAACACATCCTGTACTATATCTTCGGCCAAATCCATATCGGACGACAAATAGTACAAATAGTTGCGAACATATTCGTAGTGTTCATCAAAAACAGCAGTAAACCAGTCTTTTCCTTTGTCTGTGTTAGCCATAAATGGAAAACAATCGTTGAGTTTAGCAAATACAAAGCTAAAAATTTTATCGTAACAAGGAACATTGCAGGCAAAAACACAATAAACAAAAAATTATATATCGATTAAACTTTCCCGGGTATTTAAAAAAGCAAGATACTGATATCTGTATATAACAAACTTAAAGACTGATAAAAAAACCAAATACATATTAATATACTATTTTATTCGCGTTCTGAATCAAAATGTTTACGTCGAACTCAGGTTATTAACATTTTACACTCACGCAGTGTGTTGTTATTCATCCTTTTCAGGCTTGTGAGCATATATTCCAAACGTGCCAATTATCCATACAACACGTCAACACTGCTACGCAAATTCGATGTATCTGATACTGAAGCGAAAATACAATTGAAAAACAAGAGTACATTAAACAAAACAAAACCTTTTATGATTCAAAAAAACTGCTATATTTGCACTACTACTAACTACACACTATCGTACTTCTATAACTCTGCTCGATTTTTTTTGATTGTATTATTAATTTTAACCTAAATCTATGTATTACAGAAAAAAACCTATTTTTTTTCGAGAGAGATTTGTGCACATCAAATTAATCTTGATCATACTGTTGGCTTTCCATGCATCGGTATTTGCACAATCGGAAAGACAAATTACAGGAACTGTATATGACCAGTCGGGAGTTACACTTCCGGGAGTAAATGTCATTGTACACGAAACCTCAGTAGGAACGATTACTGATGTTGACGGAAACTTTTCGATAAAGTTACCCGACAACAAAAACATCCTGAAATTTTCGTATGTAGGCTATCTTGAGCAAAATGTAAATGTAGCCGGGCAAAACTCGGTAAACGTTTATCTCGAAGCCGACATTAAAGAAATGGACGAAGTAATTGTAGTTGGATATGGAACACAGCGAAAGAGCGATGTAACAGGTTCAATTACATCGGTATCGGGCGAAAGCCTCGAAAAAATGCAAGCAATACGTGCCGACGAAGCCATGCAGGGGAAAGCTGCCGGTGTTATGGTTTTACAAAATTCGGGGCAACCAGGCTCATCTCCGGTTATCAGGGTACGCGGACTTGCTACAGTAAACGGTGGTTCGCCCTTGGTAGTTATCGACGGAGTGAGTGGCGGTTCGATTTCAGACATTAACCCTGCCGATATTGAATCGATTGAAGTTTTAAAAGATGCTGCTTCGCAGAGTATATACGGATCGGCCGGTGGTAATGGGGTTATTCTCATTTCGACAAAAAAAGGGAAAGCCGGTAAAATAAAAACCCGTTTCGATATGTATGCCGGTATACAGGAGCCCTGGAAAAAGGAACTTGATATTGCCGATGCTCAACAATATGCTGCAATTTACAATCAGTACCAAAACACAAAACAAGTCGATGAGTATTTTCCTCAAAATGAAAATGGAAAATATTTGAATCCGAAAACCAACGAAATTCTTCAGAGCACCAATTGGATTGACGAGGTTTTCAGACGCGCATTGGTTCAGAATTACAACCTTGCAGTAAGTGGCGGAAATGCACGATCAACTTTTTTTATGGGTGCTAACTACAGTGCCCAGGAAGGTATTGTGAAAAAAACATCGAACGACCGGTTTACTTTCAGGTTAAACTCCGAACATAAGTTTTTTGACTTTATTACTGTTGGCGAAAATTTTAATATTTCGCAAAATGCGACTGTATCGCAGGACGAACGAAACGAATACAACTCGCCTTTGAGTACTGCTGTACAAATGTTACCTTTTGTTCCAATATACACTTCAGATGGTTCGGGTAACTTTGCATACAACGAAGCAGGTTTATCATCAAACATAAAAAACCCGCTGGCGCAAATCGAATACAATAATAATATATCACAAACTACCTCGATGTTTGGAAATGCATTTTTACGTTTAAAAATCATTGAAGGGCTCAATGCCGAAACACGTTTTGGTATGAATTATTCGCCTTCGGAATATCGTAAATACATCCCATCGCATGTTATAGGTGAAGAAAACAATCCCAGTGCGTCGCAAAGTTTGCCAAACAACCAGTACAACCGAAACATTTCGTCGAACTACGGTTGGCAATGGCAAAATTTTATAACATACAACAAAACATTGGCCAATGCACACAACATTACACTTGTAGCCGGATTTGAATCAAGTTATTCGATGTATAAATTCGATAACCGTAGCATCAACAACATCGACATTGAACTTGCAAACTGGAAAAACTATGCAAACATCGACGAGATGGATGTAATTAGCGAACGCGAAGTTGAATCATCGGGTTATGCTTATTTTGCACGTCTGAATTACGATTATAAAGGAATTTATTTGTTGCAGGCAAACTTTCGCCGCGACTACTCTTCGGTATTTGGGCCTCAAAACCGGGCCGGAAATTTTCCTTCGGCTTCGTTAGGTATCAAATTCAGCGAATACGATTTTATCAAAAATCTGAATTTTATCGATCTCGGCAAATTACGTGTTGGATATGGTGAAACCGGAAACAGCGACATTCAGCCTTTCCTCTACCTGAACTCAATGGGAGTTACCGAAATGAACAGCTATCCTTTTGGTGGCGAAATTCAAGATGGTGCTGCTTTATTAACTGCAGCAAACCCCGAGCTTAAATGGGAAGCTGTGGTTACTCAGAATATTGGCCTCGACTTAAACTTTTTAAACAACCGATTAAGCCTTTCGGCCGATTTATTCTCACGCAGAAATAAGGATATGCTTTTACGTAAATCGGTCCCCCTTACTGTGGGGTATATTATTACCGATGCCTTGCACGAACTGGGCGATGTAAATTTAGATACACGTCCTCTGGCAAATTACGGCACACTAAACAACCGCGGTTTCGAAGCCAATATTAGTTATCGCGATCAGGTTGGAGATCTTTCGTTCGAACTTAGTGCCAATTTCACACGGGCAATTACTACCATCGACGAAATTGGTGATCCTTTGTATGCAGGTTCGGGACGTGGACTTTCGAACGTTACACAAACCAAAAACGGAGCTCCGGTTTCGGCATTTTACGGCTACATAACCGATGGAATTTATCAGGAAGAGGATTTTATCTGGGTGCTCGAAGATGGAAAGCGCTGGAGACAGGTTGCTTCGGTGCCCGATGGTGCTAACTCAGTTGAAGGAAGCGACCTTAACGGAAACCCGGTTAGCTTAAATTACGTTAATCCTACTGCTGCTCCCGGAAATTTCAGATATGTTGATTACGATGGCGACAAAAATCTGAGTGCAAAAGATATGGCACAAATTGGCGATCCAAACCCCGATTTTATGTACGGTTTTAGTGCCAATATCGAATACAAAAACTTCGATTTTAACATGTTTTTCCAGGGAAGCTACGGCAACGACATTTATAACATGCTGAAAGTAAACCTCTACACAATGAACAACGGAGGGCTTAATATTTCAAATGATCTTATTAACAGTTATTTGCCGGCAGTTTATCAACCGGGCAAAAAAACAACTCCACCGGTAAAACTCGAAGATGCACGAAACACAGAAACCGGCATGATAAGAATGGACGGAGATCTTTCGTCGTCAGATTTTTATGTTGAAGATGGTTCATATTTGCGCCTTAAAAACATTCAATTAGGCTATACCCTGCCCGCCTCGGTATCGCGCAAAGTAAAAATTGAACGTTTACGAATATATATAGCTGCTAAAAACCTGCTTACATTCACAAACTATACCGGATTTGACCCCGAAGTTGGTGAAACAACTATACTCGAAAGAGGTTTTGACAGAGGCACATATCCTCAGGCTAAAATGTACAGCATAGGATTAAATGTGTCATTCTAAAAATATTTCGAAAAAATTAAAATTGAACACAATGAATAAATTAAAAAAATATATAAATATATTCTTCATCATTCCGCTAATTTTTATGGCCTGTAGCGAGGATTTTTTAGAATTTGAACCCTACGGAGTAATGACCGATGTGGTATATTACTCAACCATCGAAGGAATAACCGAAGGAGTAACCGGAACCTATGCATCGCTCAATACACAACCGGCCGGTTTACACAACCTCGATATGATGTACTTAGCATTTGGATCGATAGCATCGGACGAAGCCGAAGCCGGTGGAGAGCAGGGAGGTAACGATTTAATCGACTTTCAAAACTGGGATCAGGGAAAACCTCGGGTATCGGAACCAAAAGCTGTTTCTGAAAATTACTGGGGGTATACATACAAAACTATTTTACGAGCCAACTCGGCAATTCTTGGTATATCAACTTTCCGCGAAAACAATCCCGATATTGATGACACTACCGATAAGCTTTTGAAACAGTACGAAGGCGAAATGGAATTTTTATTGGCTTTTTCGCATTTTAAACTGATGCAAGTATACGGTGGTATTCCAATAGTTGACCACACGCTGGGTGCTTCGGAATATAATGTAAGCCGCAATACAGTTGCCGAATGCTTGGTTTTTATTCAGGAGCATCTTGAGAAAGCTATTGAATTGCTGCCTGTAAAAAGCCAATATGCTGCAAACGAAGCTGGGCGTGCTACAAAGGGCGCTGCTGAGGCACTGCTTGCCAAAGCATATTTGTACGAATCGTCGTATGCCGATAATTATGCCGGCGATGCTCGTTTCGAAGGATGCGAGAAAAAATACGACAAAGCCTTAACTCATGCCGAAAATGTTATTAACTCAGGCGAATATGAATTGGTTGGTATAAATGGCGAAACATTCGACACTTATTGGAATCAGGAAAATTCACCGATTTATGCCGAATCAACTCCGGCTTTTCGCTACCTGTTTACCGTAGCTGGCGAAAATTCGAAAGAATCGGTTTTCGAAATCCAGTCGATTAACGACGGAAAAGGATACATGCTTTCGCGTGGTACATACCTTACAATTTACACAGCAGTTCGCAACATTAGTGCCGATGGTGCAAACGCATTTGGATGGGGATTTAACTGCCCGACTCAGAAATTACTTGAAGCATACGACGATGGTGATATTCGTCGCGATGTAGCCATTGGCCAAACAGGCGACCCAATTCTTACAAAAAACGGCTGGAATGTTATCCATTGTAAACAATCGCCAACAAACCTTATTGGCCGTAAATACGAAGCTTCGCCCGAAACATACTGGGCAAGTAAAAGCTCCGACGGAAACGGGCCAAACAACTTTCCGTACATCCGGTATGCCGATGTTGTTTTAATGGCAGCCGAAGCTGCTCTGCAAACAGGCGATGCCTCAAAAGCATTAAACTACGTAAATATGGTACGCAAACGTGCCCGTAATGGAGCCGAAACAGGAGTGCCAGCCGATTTATCGACGGTTACTATCGACGATATTTTAAACGAACGCTTGCTCGAACTGGCTCTCGAAGGACATCGGTTTTTTGACCTTGTACGCTGCGGTAAACAAGAAGAAATGGTTGATCAACCTTTGCAAAACTGGCTCGACGGAAAACCACAACAATCGCCCGTATCGTGTGATTTTACTGTAGGGGTTAACGAATTCTTTCCAATTCCTCAGGTTGAAGTTATTAATTCAAACAATAATTTAGTACAATACCCGGGATACTAAATATTTCAATAAAAAAGATGGATGATTGATACAATCATCCATTTTTTTATACAAAAAAGTGTTTAAAAATCTTAAATAGATTTTAAGAATGTTATATTTGTTTTGCTAATAAATAACTACAAATGCTCGAATAACAATTATTAATTATGAATGTTTTAAAGTTAAATTCTAATCATTAACCTAAAACTATGTTTAAAAATCAAAAATTGAAAGTAAACCTCAGGAAGGGAATCCGATATTCTCTCTTGTTGGTTATTTTGTTGGCTTTCCATGCATCAGTATTTGCACAAGGAAGGCAGGTAAAAGGAACTGTCCGCGACATGGCCGGAGAATCACTTCCCGGAGTAAACGTGGTCGTTAAAGGAACAACTGTTGGTACAGTAACCAGTATCGACGGAGAGTATTCAATTAACATCAGCGGTGAAAACGATGTGCTTGTATTTTCGTTTATTGGTTATCTCGAAGAGCAGGTAACAGTAGGCAATCAGGCAATTATCGATGTAACATTACGCAGCGATGTAATGCAACTCGACGAAGTAGTAGCCATTGGTTACGGTGTTCAAAAGAAAAGCCTTAACACGGGTGCCAACCTAAACGTAAAAGGCGACGATATCCAGAAAATGAACACCTCTCGGCCAATTGACGCTTTGCAAGGTATGAGCCCGGGTGTTTCGATTCAGCAAAGCAATGGTCTGCCAGGCGCCGAAACGAAAGTCTATATTAGAGGAATCGGTACTGTTGGCAATGCAAAACCTCTATATATTGTTGATGGAGTTTCTTCAAGCAATATTGATCACCTTGCACCATCCGAAATTGAATCAATTGATGTTCTTAAGGATGCAGCATCTGCAGCTATTTATGGATCGCGTGCGGCAAATGGTGTTATTTTGGTTACAACTAAAAAGGGAAATTTCAATCAAAAACCAGTTATTTCATACGATTTTTATAATGGTTGGCAAAGTGTTTACAAAGAACCTGAGCTATTGAATGCCCAGCAATATATTGAAATAATGAATGAAGCCAATGAAAACAGCGGCGGTAAAGCTTTTGATTTTGCAAAAACAGTTCCCAATTGGGATAAAATTGAAAGTGGCGAATGGACAGGAACAAATTGGTTTAACGAAATGCTTACTGAAGATGCTCAAGTTCAAAACCATTCGTTATCCATTATTGGTGGATCCGATCGTTCAACTTATTCAATGAGCTTTGGTTACCTTAAAGATGTTGGTATTTTAGGGCCACAAGGCAACAATGAATACCAACGTATTTCGGCCAGGCTTAATACCGAGCATGTAATTATTAAGTCAAACAACAGGACAATATTGAAAGTTGGAGAAAACTTTTCGTACACTAATACCAAAAACCCAACTTTCAGAACTGGTAATATTTATTGGAACGACTTGCATAATGCGCTTGTTACCCACCCACTTCTACCTATGTATGCCGAAGACGAAACCGACCCTGCCTATCCATACCATTATGCAATAGCATGGTCATCGGCCGATGTTAACCCAATAGCCTTACTTGAGTATAACGGCAAGTACACCGAGAACACAAACAACTCATTACTCGGAAATGTTTATGCCGAATTAGAGCCTGTTAAAAACTTAAAAATCCGATCGTCGTATGGTATTACTGCAGGATTTGGTTCGTCAAGGCAGTTTATTCCTCCATATGACCTATCGTCAAGGACTACAGCACCTAACGATCAGGTTAATCAAAGCATGTATCAAAACTTTACATGGACATTATCAAACACAGCAAGTTACTCGGCGAATTTTGCCGATCATAACATTACTGCTGTTGTTGGTAACGAGCTTATGAAAAATCAAATGAATTTATCAATGAGCGGTAAAAATGAAATCTCCTTATTTGGTGATTTCGAACATGCATATCTTTCAAACGTTGTAGCTATTGATCCTACCTACACAACATTAAGCGGACGTGATGATTACGGAGAATCTTTAATCTCTTATTTCGGACGTGTTTCTTATTCATTTAAAGAGAAATACCTTTTAACTGCATTGGTTCGTGCCGATGGTTCGTCGAACTTTGCTGCCGGAAACCGTTGGGGTACTTTCCCTTCATTTTCGGCCGGTTGGGTTGTATCAAACGAATCGTTTATGGGCGATGTAGCTGCAATCAACTTTTTGAAATTAAGAGCTAGTTGGGGGCAAAACGGGAATAAAGACATTGATAAGTTTCAATACCTATCGTCTCTCTCGTACGACTTATCGAACTATTATTTTGGACCTGACAAAACGATACAACACAGCGGCGCCTATCCTGCTAGGGTACCTAACCCAGATGTATCATGGGAAACTTCAGAACAAATCAACTTTGGAGCAGACGTTTATTTACTCGATTCAAGATTACAAGCTAACATTGACTGGTACCGTAAAGACACACGCGACTGGTTGGTTAAGGCTCCTGCATTGGCAACAAACGGAACTGCAGCACCATTCATTAACGGCGGTAGTATCCGTAACCAAGGTGTTGAATTAATTTTGAGTTGGAACGAGAAGAAAGGTGATTTCAGGTATGGAATTACAGCTACTCTTGCGCACAATAAAAATGAAGTTATTGATATAGCCAACGATGAAAAAATTATTCATGGAGCAACAAATGTTTTAAGCCAAGGTACTTCTGAAATATACAGGGCAGCAGTAGGCTATCCTATTGGCTATTTCTGGGGCTACGAAACCAATGGTGTAATACAAAACGAAGAAGAAGCTGCTGCATGGTTAACTCCCGAAGGGGAACCTTACTTTAAAGATATCGTACCTGGCGATTTACGTTTTGTAGATCAAAACAGCGATGGCGAGATAGACGATTTAGATAAGGTGATGATTGGTGACCCTAACCCTGATTATATTTTTGGTTTACAATTTAATACCGAATACAAAGGCTTTTCTTTCCTTATTAATACAAATGGTAAAGTTGGCCATCAAATTGCAAAATCGTACCGTTCGTTTGCCGATGGCGCTCGTCAAAACTATACAACCGATGTTTACAATCGTTGGCATGGCGAAGGTACTTCAGACAAATACCCACGTCTGACCTTCAAGAGTCACCGTAACATGACAAACCTGTCGGACATATACATCGAAGATGCTGATTTCTTAAAAATTAGCAACATCACAATTGGTTATGATTTTAAAGAATTATTCAATCAATTGCCACTTGGCGAATTAAGAGTTTATTTCTCGGCAAAAAACATTTATACCTTCACAAATTATTCAGGATTGGATCCTGAAGTTGGTTATGCTCCTGACCCATGGGCGTCGGGAATCGATTTAGGCCTATACCCATCGAGCAAAACCTATATGTTTGGTGTAAATATTAAATTTTAACTTTAAAATTTACAAAAAATGAACAGATTAATATATATATCAATCATACTCACAGCTTTATTATTTACAGGCTGTGGAGAAGAGTTTCTCGAAACAAAAAATCTTTACGAGAAACTCGATGTTGACTTTTATAAAACACCACAAGATGTATCGGAAGCATTAACTGCATCATATTCGTCACTTGGTAGTACTGTAGGAAACAATAATTTAACTCTAATGGCCAATCTAATGTCTGACGATTGCTTTGGAGGTGGTGGTGAAGCTGATTATTTATTTCACGATTTAGACCGTTTTGAACAAGTAGCCGGAGAGGATCAATGGCTTCCTGCTTGGGAGAGTTTGTATCAAGGAATATTCAGAGCTAACATGATAATCTCAAAATTCGATCAAGCTGAATATCAAAATGAAGATGAAAAAAATCAAGCATTAGGTGAAGCTCACTTCCTCAGAGGATATTTTTATTTGAAACTTGCTCAATTTTTTGGTAACGTACCTCTTATTATTGAACCTTCGCCCGTTAATTCACCTAAAGCACCCGAAGGTGACCTATTTGGTCAGATTGCAGCAGACTTTAAAAAAGCTATTGAAATTATGCCGGCAACCAAATACCAAAGCATTCCGGTTGAACGCTTAGGCCATGCAACCAAGTGGGCTGCACAAGGTATGATGGCACGTGCTTTTTTGTTTTACACTGGCAAATACAACAAGAGTGAAATTGCATTACCCGATGGCGGAACAATAACTAAAGACCAAGTAATTAGCTGGGTAGATGATTGTGTAGCTAACAGCGGACATGGGCTAATACCTGATTTCAGAAATATATGGCCTTATTCATATGCCAACCAAGATTACCCCTATGCAAAAAATAACAATTTGAATTGGGTAGGCGAAGAAGGTGAAAATATTGAAACAATGTTTGCTATCAAATACTCGACCTATGGTAGCCATAGTTCAATAAAATACTGCAATCAAATGGTTTTATATTCAGCCCTTAGGGAACAACCAAGGTTAATTCCTTGGGGAAATGGTTGGGGTGCCGGACCGGTTAACCCATTGCTTTGGAATAGTTTTAACGATAACGATTTGCGTAAAAAAGGTTCAATAATCGACATTACCGATCCCGAAGAAGGAAATGTTTCGACTGATTACATTTGGGGAGGTCAAAATGCAAACGGAGTTGATGAAACCGGTTTTGCTCAAAAGAAATATACTCCTATTCATTTACCAAATCCTGAAACAGGTACTTTACAAGGAATGTTTTATTTATTGTACGGTGGTCCAAATGATTTTCAACTTTGGAATATGCAAGATGAAATTCTTCTCCGTTTTGCCGATGTATTGTTGATGGGTGCCGAACTTGGAAGTTCAAAAGCTCAGGATTATTTCGACAGGGTAAGAACTCGTGCAGGTTTAGACCCTATACCTGTTACTCTTGATGCTATAAAACAAGAACGTAGATTCGAACTTGCGTTTGAAGGCA
>CAZARW010000030.1:0-30883 GCA_964487645.1 uncultured Prolixibacteraceae bacterium | reverse complement strand
CCAATATTCCTGGTATTTCTTTAAATTGTCTGCGTACTTCGTCAACCATAGCCCCGGCAGCACGTCCAACAGCCTTCATGGTCATTGCACAAAATACAAACGCCATCATTGCGCCTAAAAATACACCAGCAAGCAATAAGGGGTTGAACATATTTAGTCCGTAAAAATCGATAAAGTCGTAAATTGTGGCTGCCGAGAAACTTTCGGCACCTGTTTGTTCAAGAAATTTGCTGCCAATTTCGGGAACCTTCGCCAGCCAAATTCTTACTTCTTCCATATACGCAACCAGTAATGCCATGGCAGTAAGAGCTGCCGATCCAATGGCAAAACCTTTGCCTGTAGCGGCTGTTGTGTTTCCAAGCATATCGAGAGCATCGGTACGTTCACGTACTTCTTTTGGAAGATGGCTCATCTCGGCATTTCCTCCTGCATTGTCGGCAATAGGGCCAAAAGCATCGGTGGCAAGAGTAATACCCAAAGTTGAAAGCATGCCCACAGCGGCAAATCCAATGCCGTATACTCCTTGAGCAAAATCGGTAAATCCACCGGCAAATCCATATGCAGCAATAATTCCGGCAACAATTGTAACAACCGGAATCCATGTCGAATACATTCCCACAGCTATACCATCAATAATTGTTGTAGCGGGGCCTTGTTGAGCATTACGGGCAATTCCCTGTGTTGGTTTATATCCGTCCGAAGTAAAGTATTCGGTACCTTGTCCAATAATAATACCGGCAAGCAATCCGGCTACAACCGATCCGAAAATACCCCATGGTATCCATCCAATCCAGGCCATTCCTGCAATTCCAATGAGTATTAATACCGAACTACCACCTGTTCCGATAAGTAAAGACCGAAGCAGGGTTTTTGCTGTGGCCGATTCTTTGGTACGCACCATAAATACACCAATTATCGAAAACACAATTCCTATGGCAGCAACAATCATGGGTGCAAGTATTGCCATGTTACTAAATTGTCCATCAGTCATTGATATTGCAGCACCCAATGCAGCTGTTGCCAGTATCGAACCGCAGTACGATTCGTATAAGTCGGCACCCATTCCGGCTACGTCTCCAACATTATCTCCAACATTATCGGCTATTGTTGCAGGGTTACGCGGATCGTCTTCGGGTATTCCGGCTTCAACTTTTCCAACCAGGTCGGCACCTACGTCGGCAGCTTTGGTGTATATACCTCCGCCCACACGTGCAAAAAGTGCCTGAGTTGATGCTCCCATACCAAAAGTTAGCATTGTTGTAGTGATGTGTACATTTTTAATGTGTAACCATTCCTGATTTTCGGTAAACAGGCTACTCCATCCTCCATTTTCGGCAGCAAGTCCCAGTTCGTTGGCTATTTGCATGCCCATGCCAAATATGTTACCATCGTATATTGCGTTGAGTACCCAATACCAAATGGCGATGTCGAGTAAGCCAAATCCTACAACTACCATTCCCATTACAGCGCCGCTTCTGAAAGCGACTTTTAAACCTTTGTTAAGCGATTGCGAGGCTCCCTGTGTTGTTCGTGCCGATGCTTGTGTGGCAGTTTTCATTCCTAAAAATCCACACAATCCCGAGAAAAAACCTCCGGTTAAAAAAGCCAGTGGAACAAACGGGTTTAGTACTTTTATAAAAGCTAAAAATGTAAACAACACCAGCAGCAATGCAAATACAATTGTTACTACTTTATACTGCCTCGACAGGTAGGCCATTGCCCCTTCGCGTACGTGTTGAGCAATTTCTTTCATTGTGTCGTTGCCCTCAGAGTTTTTCATCATCGACTTATAAAAAAACCATGCAAAGAACAAGGCAATAAGCGATGCTAGCGGAATTAAAAAGAAATATGTCATAGTTCCAGATTTTGGTTAAAAGAATTTCATTTTTTTAGCTTATAGCGAAAGATAATGAATTTATGATTTTCATCACTAATTTTCAATATTTTATTTTTTTAAAGAAAATGAAAGTCATTTTTTATTTGCTTAAAAACACTGTATTTTTGCCGGCTCATAAATTTTTAACATAGAATTATGCATAAAGTATTATTTGTGTGTTTAGGCAATATTTGTCGCTCGCCAAGTGCCGAAGCTGTTTTTACTGCATTGGTTAAACAACAAGGGCTTTCAGGTCAATTCGAAATTGATTCGGCAGGTACTATTGCTGTACATGCAGGCGAACTTGCCGATGAACGTATGCGAAAACATGCCGCAAAACGAGCGTATAAACTTGATAGTATTTCGCGTAAGGTAACATTTTCTGATTTCGATTATTTTGATTTTATCGTTGCTATGGATGATCAGAATTACAGCGATTTAATTGATTTGGCAGTTACAAGCGATCAGGTTGAAAAAATTAGTAAAATGACCGATTATCTTTCGGAATATAATTACGATCATGTTCCCGATCCTTACTATGGAGGCGATGCCGGTTTTGAGTTAGTACTCGATTTGCTCGAAGATGCTTGCCGGGGATTATTAAAACACATTATTGACAATGCTTAGTTTAACGGATCGTGAAATTTCGATTCGATAATGTTATTGTCGGCATCCAATATTATTTCAAGAAGTTCAATCCATTGTTTTTTGTCGGGTGCAGTTATTTTAAACACATATTCGTACGATAAATCGCTTCTGAAATTTGGATTAACATCAATTATTCGGTAGTGGTTTTCGTGAAGCAGCTTGGTTATTATTTGATGTGTTTGTTTTGATTTTGATACCACTGTGAGCAATTTAATGTGTAGCGGATTAAAGAAAAATCGTTCGAGTTGTTCAACCACAATAAGGATGATGAGCATAAATACAACTGTAAGTGCAGCGGGAATATATAGCCCTGCACCCAGTGCAAGACCTATGGCCGAAATTGCCCATATTGAAGCTGCAGTAGTTAAACCCCGTACATTGATACCCATTCGGAGTATAGCTCCTGCACCAATAAAACCAACGCCGGTAACTACTTGAGCTGCTATGCGGCTTGGGTCGCCGTTTTGAAAATCGGTATAGGTTTGGGGTATGTATATCGATATAAGCATAAGCAGTGTTGATCCTATGCTTATTAATAAATGTGTGCGTAAACCTGCCGGTTGACGATGTTTTTCGCGTTCGAGGCCAATAATTGCTCCGGCAATAAAACTTAATATTAACCGAAATAAGGCCGTATGAACATTTATTTGCGAGCTTTGTATTAATTCAGTGAAATTGTCCATAGCATTGATTTTTTTTTCAATTTAAGAAATTTTTAGAATGAGTAATAGTTTACGAAACCTGATTAACAGCACCGTTTTTATGGCAATAGTTGCCTGTGTGCTTTGGTCGACTGCTTTTGCCGGAGTTAAAATAGGCTTACAATATATGTCGCCATTGCAATTTGCCGGATTGCGTTTTTTTATTGCAGGACTTCTGATTTTTGTGTTTTATCGTAAATATCATCAGTATTTTAAGGCATTAAAAGAGCATTTAAGGTATGTATTGCTCATTGCTTTTTTGCAAACTGTATTGATGTATAGTTTGTTTTATACCGGCTTAAATATGGTTCCCGGATCGCTGGGAGCGATGGTTATTGGTTCGGGGCCATTGTTTGCAGCAATTGTTGCACATTTTGGGTTAAAAAACGATAAAATGAATGCCCGTACAATCAGCAGTTTTTTTCTGGGTATTGCAGGTATTGTTATTATTAATCTGGGCAGGCAAACTCAGGGTATTGCAGGTTTTTCCGAAATTATTGGAGTGTTGCTTCTTATTGTAAACAATATGATTAGTGGATTGTACAATGTTGTTATTGTTCGCAGTAAGCGTAATATATCGATGATGGTATTGAGCTCGGCTTCGTTATGGATCGGAGGCCTGTTGCTTTTTTTGATTTCAATTCCATTTGAAGGTTTTCAGCTAAATACGATTTTTCCGCTTGAATTTTGGATCTCGTTGGGTTGGTTGAGCTTTTTGTCGGCAGCAGCATTTGCTTTATGGTTTACATTATTGCGTCGTCCGGGAGTTAAAATATCGTACCTCAATTCGTGGAAATTTATTGTGCCGGTTTTGGGTGCCGTATTAAGTTGGATTTTGTTACCCGGCGAATCGCCCGATGTTTATGCTTTGATAGGAATGGTTGTAGTTGCTGCTGCTATGCTGGTTATGAATCATGAAGCTATTATGGTGTCGTTTCGAAAAAAAAAATGAATCATTAAAATGTGATAAAGAAAAAAAACCGAAGCAGGAAACTTCGGTTTTTTTATATAAAAAATATTCGATTTTTACTTCTTATAGGGGTAAGCGCCTACTCCGGTTTCTTTTTTACGATGAATCAGTTGTTTTACATCAGCAGGTATATCGGCCTGGTTTTTTACAATGTCGAAATTTGGTAAAATTTCGAAGTTCCCCAGTTCGGAACTATTAAAAATTGAGCCGGCATAGTTTTCAAGATAAACACTGTTTTTTTCGTGTCCAGGGTGCATTTTTTCCAACTCGTCGAACGAGTTAATTGCAACCTGGCAATTGTTGTTGTTAGCCGGACTAAAGTACATAATTGGTGATTTTTTACCGGTATTATTTTTTACGTAGATATTGTTTTCGATTCGGGTAAATGGTGTTCCGGTAGCAATTTCGCATACATTTTCCGATTGCCATACAGTAAGCAAGGTTTGATCGGTATGTTTGTCGGATACCATTAAGTTGTTTACAAAAATGTGTCCGTTGCGTTGGTCAACATCGGGCCCCGAAGCCGGATGCCATCCAAAATGATCACCTTCGGCGCTGCGCGAGTCGCGTGCATAAACTGCAGTACTGTTAACAAACGTGTTGTTATACGCTTTTACCCCCGAAGCGTTTAACGACATCAATCCGTGATTGCAATTTACAAATACGTTACCGGCAACTGTAACTCCTTTCGAAATTTCGAAGAAAAAGCCATTCGATGCCGGCCAAACTTTTCCGGGTTCGGCAGTGCCTTCGCCCGTGCCTACATTTTGTACCCAGTTATTAGTAAAAATTCCGTCAACATTACCTACATCATACCAAATACCGTTTGAGTTGGGATGATCGAGAACTAAATTGTCGTTACACACCACGCGGTAACATTGGTTAAATATTTTAACCGCCGATGGAAAATAACCGGTAATGTTTTCGATATTGTTACGCATAAAAATATTGCGTTCAAGTACGGCATCGTTCGATGAAAGGATAAAAATACCTTCGGTGCTGGTATCGCTCACTTTGTTGTTTTTAAAGCTAAGGTTATCGCCACGTAAATATGCAGCTACTCGTGAGCAATACGATATTTCGCAATTTTCGATCGTTGTTCCAACAACATCTTTACCATGTTCGTGTTCGGCCGAAACTTTTTCGGGGTTGTAGCCGTCAATTTCGAGTGCACGGTATGCATACTGGCTTAAGGTAAGGCCTTGTAAAGTGTATCCTTTTTTGTCGCTTTGCACTCCGTTTACTTCGTGGTTTACACGGTGTATTGCAACATTGTAGGCAGTAATTTCTACTTTTTTGCCTTCGGGGTTTACTCCAATATAAACCAGTTGATTGTCGTAATCGATATAGTATGAGTTTTCATCAACATCGCCTTCCCAGCCCACGGCATGTAAAAACTTGCCATCAACAAATACCATGTCGTTATTGAATTTGTACAGGGGAGTAAACATTCCCTGGCGTGTACGAACCCACCAATCGGCCGGTGCCATCTGAAAAAGATTTTCCCACTTTGTAATCCATAAATTGGTTCTCAGTTTTTTCCAGTCCTTGGCCACTTTTGTTCCTTTTAATACCGGTTTTTCGTCTTTGTAAGGCTGAAAAATGATACCTTGGTTTGTTACTAGGTTTCCTGTACGGTAAGTTCCTCCACGCAAAACTATAACATCGTTTGTTCGTGCTTTGGCAACAGCGGTTTCAATTGTTGTAGGTGTGTCAATGTTTTGTCCACTGTTTTCGGGGCTTCCGGTGGGTGCTACATAGTATACTTTATTGGCGTTTTTCGGAATTTCGTATATCTTTGTTACAGGTCCGTAGGGCCCTCCGGTTGGTTGTGCTGTGCCTGTTATTGCCGTTAACACAAATACCGATAGCAAAATTGCTGCTTGCAATACATTTTTTTTCTTCATTTTTTTCCTAATCTGTTTGTTAATAATTTATTCAATATTTCCCTTATGCTTATGCTTTATCGTTTTATTATAAAAAGTTAAAGCCATTATTGTTCATTACAGTAATAATTAATTGATTTAATAAAACTTTAGGTGATTTACTTTTGAGAGAGAATCATTTCGAATTGAATGACTAAAATACAAAACATTTTGATTTGTATTTGCGCAGTACAAATTTTACTACCTATTTTCCAATAATTGTACACAGAGTACAAATAATGCACAAATGTTCTTTTTCGATCATTAAATTAATGGATTTGTATCGTTTTTATAAAGTGTTTTTTTTCTTTTGTATGTTTTACAGCAATAAGCTGTTTTGATTCATTTTATTTGATACTCTGAAGAATCGAATGAATGCTTTCGGAATATTTTTTTTTATTAAATAATGTGCTTAAATATAAATCGGTATTTTTGATGCACCGAGCTCATTAAATAACGTATAATTATTTTTATTATGAATACTTATTGTTTTTCAAACATCCTTAAAAATTACATTATTGTATTGTTTATAGCTTTAAGTACAATGTCGCAAGCCAATGTACGGTTACCAAAGCTTTTAAGCGACGGCATGGTTCTTCAACGAAATGTTCCCGTTAAAATATGGGGATGGGCCGATGCAGGCGAAAAAATTTCGTTAACGTTTAACGGGCATACAATAATAACCAATGCAAATAACGATGGAAGCTGGCAAATTGTATTGCCCGAAATGGAAGCCGGAGGTCCATATGTGTTGAACATACGGGGCAATAACGAAATTACAGTTCGCGATATTTTAGTTGGCGAAGTTTGGGTATTGTCGGGGCAATCGCAAATGGATCAAACCATGGACAGGGTAAGCCCATTATATCCTGATGAGATTAAAAATGCAGGCAACAACAATATTCGGTATTTTGAAGCTCCCGTTGTGTATAATTTTAAAGGCGAACAAAATGATTTTTTACGTGGCGAGTGGCAAAGTATAGGTTCTGATAATATTCGCAAAATTGCAGCAATATCGTATTTTTTTGCAAGCGAACTTTTCGAAACATATAAAATTCCTGTTGGGATTATTCGTTCAAGTGTGGGTGGATCGCCGGCACAGGCGTGGATTGGCGAAAATGCACTTCAATCGTTCCCCGATTATTATGCCGAAGCAATTCAATTCAGAAACGATGCCTTGATTGACAGTATTGAAAATGCCGACAGAGAACTTGCCGGACAATGGTATGCTGAGCTCAACCAAACAGATAAAGCATACACATCGAACTTGTTGTGGAAAAATCCTTCTTTTGACGATTCGCAGTGGAGTAAAATGTATGTGCCTGGTTATTGGGCCGATGGAGAACTAGGCCAGGTTAACGGAGCAGTGTGGTTTCGGAAAAAATTTGCTCTTGAAAATCAACATGCAGGCAAAAAAGCAAAGCTTAATATGGGGACTATTGTCGATGCCGACTCGGTTTTTATTAACGGAATATTTGTTGGATCAACCGGATATCAATATCCTCCACGCCGATATACTGTTCCCGAGGGGGTTTTGCAAGCCGGCGATAATACAATTGTAGTGCGTGTAATTAGTAATGCCGGCAAAGGGGGCTTTGTGCCTGATAAACCCTACAGGCTTATTGTTGAAAATGATGTGATTGACCTTAAAGGGGAATGGAAATATGCTCTTGGTGCAAAAATGGATGAAACTCCGGCTCAAACTTTTGTACGGTGGAAACCTATGGGCTTGTTTAACGCGATGATTGCTCCGCTTACAAATTATTCAATGCGTGGAGTTTTGTGGTATCAGGGCGAATCGAATACCGAAAAACCTGATGAATATTCTGATCTGATGAAGGCTCTGATTATGAGTTGGCGAAATGCCTGGAATTGTGGAAGTTTTCCGTTTATTTTTGCTCAGCTTCATAACTTTATGCAAAGTTATGACTATCCAACTCATAGCAACTGGGCATTAACCCGTGAACAACAACTAAAATCACTCGAAGTTGACAATACTGCAATGATTGTGACAATTGATTTGGGTGAATGGAACGATATTCATCCCTTAAACAAAAAAGATGTGGCCAAACGTTTTGCTCTGGCAGCACGTAAACTTGCATACCACGAGAACGATGTTGTAGCTTCGGGGCCAATATTACAATCATTTAAAATTGATAAGAATAAAGTATTGCTTACTTTTTCGGATGTTGCCGATAGCTTGGTTGTGTATAAGGGTAATCAGTTAAACGAATTTGCAATTGCCGGTAAGGATCAAAAATTTGTGTGGGCTCAGGCTCGTATAGTCAATAAAAATACTGTTGAGGTTACGAGTCCCCGGGTGTTAAATCCTGTGGCAGTGAGATATGCCTGGGCAAACAATCCCGATTCGGCAAATCTTTATAATTCGGCACATTTGCCGGCATCTCCGTTCAGAACTGATGAATGGGAATGTTCCGAAAACGAACAGTAATTTTTATGGTCAGTTTTTCTTTGGCTTGAATATATCAAGTTGGGTAAAAAGATTGTAAATTGTAAAGCAACCATAATCAATGCAAATCGTCAGTATTAAAAAACATCACTATGAAGAATAAATGGTTTCGAAAATTACTTGGGGGATTAAGCCTTACATCAGTATTGTTTGTTTTTCAGGCATGCTATGGAACTCCTCAGGATTTTGGCCTCGATATTTTTGTTGAAGGGAAAATTGTATCGAAAAAAACCGGATTTCCGGTTCAAAATATTAAAGTATCGGTTAAACATACAACGCAATATGTATTTAGCGACGAACAGGGTTTATTCTCTTTGTATACCGAGCCTTGCGATAGTTTAATTGTATGTTTCGACGATGTTGACTCAACCCAAAACGGTTTATATGCCAATGTTCAAAAAGTATTTATCGATCCGTCAAACAAAATATATGTCGATGCTGAATTGGACATCTTGAAATGATTCGGACAGTAAAAAAATATTTATTCCGAAAATTCCGGCAATCCGAAATTAACTATCATCAATTAAATTATTTGTTTTGGGAATGTACTACGCGCTGTAACTTACATTGTTTGCATTGTGGCAGCGACTGCTCAAAGGATAGCCGGTTTGCCGATATGCCCGTTGCCGATTTTCTGAAAGCAGTTGATACGATTAATGATCCATCTGAAAACTTTACTGTAGTTTTTACCGGAGGTGAGCCCCTTATTCGAAAAGATATTGAACAATGTGGCCGACAATTGCGGGATAGGGGTTTGCATTGGGCTATAGTGTCGAACGGATATTTTTATAATCAACAAAGACATAATTCGCTTTTGAATGCAGGCATGGGGGCTTTAACACTGAGCCTCGACGGTTTAAAAGAATCGCATAATTGGTTGCGCAACAATAAACATAGCTTCGACAGAGTAATTCATGCTATTGAGCTGGCTACTTCATCAAAAAGATTAAATTTTGATGTTGTAAGCTGTGTTAATCAACAAAACATAAACGAACTTGCTGCAATACGCGATTTGCTGATTGAAAAAGAAGTAAAAGCCTGGCGTTTGTTTACAATTATTCCAATTGGCAGAGCTGTCGAGAATAAGCAATTGCTGCTCAGTGATTCGCAATTTGTCAAAATGCTCGATTTTATAGCACAATCGCGTCGGCAAAACAGTGCAATTGACATAAAATTTAGCTGTGAAGGTTTTGTGGGACCATACGAAAAACTGGTACGCGATACTCCATTCTTTTGTCGTGCCGGTATTAATATAGCTTCGGTGTTAATTGACGGATCAATATCGGCTTGTCCTAATATTGATCGCTCATTTTCGCAGGGGAATATTTATCGTGATAATTTTTACAGTGTATGGCAAAATCAATTTAAACCTTTTAGAAACCGAATGTGGACCAAAACCGGAATTTGTGCTCAATGCGAACATTATACCGATTGCGTAGGAAATGGATTTCATAACTGGCATGGCGATATGAATAATGTTTTAGTGTGCCACTATCAAAAAATTCAAAACGGGAAAAGCTATTAAAACATGAAATGAAAATATTGAGAATAATGGGTTTTTAGTTTATTTGTTCGTTTAAAAAAACCTCGGGTATACGCAGAGTCTTGCATTTTTTTTTCGATATTGTGTTGTGTTAAGGCATAATACAAAAACTGCATATCCAATTTATTTAAAACTTTAAACTTTTTTTTATGAGAACATTAGCAAATATTTTATGGCATGTCCCATTTATGGGGTTTTTAAACGCATTGGGCACATTTTTAATTGGAGGATTATTTGTTATTACACTCGTTGGTGCTCCAATAGGATTGGGACTCATTCAACTCTCGCGTTTTTTGCTAACGCCTTTTTCGAGTGCTATGGTTAGTAAGCGCGATTTGCAGGCAAAACAAAATGCAGCCTGGAAAGCTTATGGTTTTCTTATTCGTATTCTTTATTTCCCATTTGGGCTAATTCTGGCTATTGTAACTATTGTTCAAATTGTAGGTTTGTTTGTATCAATACTTGGAATTCCGGTTGCCATAGTGTTAGCAAAATCGCTCAGTACATTTTTTAATCCTGTAAACAAGGTTTGTGTCGATAGGGCCGTAGCTCAAGAGGCTGCTAACCGAAAAGCACAGCAGCAAATGAGCAGGTAATTTATTCATTTTATCAATAAAAGTTAAAGCCCTTTGTCAAATTCGGATTATTTGACAAAGGGCTTTTTTAGTACAATTGCACGTAAAGTGTGCTATTATTGTACAAGGTGCCGTGATTTTTATTCTACGTTTTTACGATCGGCAGGTGAAACAATAAAACTGTTAAGAACAATTTCGGTAATGTAATGCTTTTGTTTGTTTTTGTCTTCGTACTGGCGGTAAGTGAGTTTACCGTCGAGGGTTACACCATTTCCCTTATTCAGGTGTTTTTCGACCAAATCGGCCTGTTTGCCCCAGGCTACAACATTATGCCATTGGGTGTCGGTAGTTTTGTTGCCTTTGGCATCGGTAAAGCTTTCGTTTGTTGCGACTGTAAATTTTGCTAATTTTTTACCGCTTTCAAATTTTACAATTTCCGGGTCAATTCCTAAGTTGCCCACTAACTGTACTCTGTTCCTTAAAGTTGTCATAATAAAAAGTTTTAAATGTGAGTAATAATGTTTTGTTGGTACAAAGTTGCAACACACTGCAAGTACAAGTCGGTATTTAAATATTTAGAGTTGTTTAATTTTCGTTTAAATTCGTTTGTAAGTGTTTAAAATTGAATATATATTTGTATGTTAGATAATTATAAAAATCATCCTCATGAATCAAAAACGCCTGTGTCCTGTATGTGGTGAAGTAATTTTAGGCCGAATAGACAAAAAATTTTGCTCCGATCAGTGCCGAAATACATTTAATAACAAGCGTTACAGTTCAACCAATGCATATGTACAGAAAGTAAACCGCACACTTAAAAAAAATTATTCGATACTCAGAATGTTAAATACCGGTGGAAAAACAAAAGTAACGCGTTCGAAATTGCTGTACGAAGGTTTCGATTTTAACTATTTTACAGGCATTTACGAAACTCAAAAAGGAAACATCTACAAACTTTGTTATAACGAAGGGTATTTGCCCCTTAGCGACGAAACAGTGTTGCTTATTCACTGGAAAGGCGAGGAGTAGGTGCTTTTACACAATATTCAATGTGTATTCGTGTCCGTCAATCTGAATCGATCAATATATTTAATCGATAAAAATGGAAACAAAAAACCGTGAGATTATTTCGTTTTGTGGCGATTTGTGCAGTAAATGCCCTCGGTATGTAGCTACAATGCATAACGATAGAGTAAAGCTAAAACACCTGTCTGAACTTTGGTATCGTTTAGGATTTCGTGATAAAATTTTTTTGCCACTCGAAATGCAATGTTGAGGATGCAATTCACAGAAAGTGTGCAGTTATCAAATTAATACTTGTGAGCATATTGTTGGATTGAGCAATTGTGGAGAGTGTAAATTTTTTGCGTGTGAAAAAATTCAAAATGTATTTCAAAAGTCCGAAGTGACTGATGAAATGTGCAAACGCAAAAGTACCGCTGCTGAGTACGATGAAATGTATGAGGCATTTTTTATCAAAGAAAAGCTTTTGACCGATATAAATAAGCACATACAATGAACAAAGCTGTTTAAAACCTTGACAAAACTCCTGGCATTGGAGTAGGTTCGGATGTGAGTAATATGCACCAATAAGCCCGGGGTAACTGATTAATAACAACGAATCCGGGCTTTAGCCCAATCTGATAGTCAGTGATTTATGTTGGATTCTCAAATTATTTTAATGCTATTTGTCATTTTCCTGACAACAATGAAAAGAAATATAAACGGATGAAAATTTTACAGATTGGCGGAACTGGATTTTTAGGCTCACGAATAGCCAAAAAACTCCTTGAACACGATCATGATCTTACCATCATTACTCGTAACACGCAAAAAGAAATGCCTTTCGATGTTTCAAAAGTAACATTGATTGGTGGTAGTATTTTGCAGCCTGAAAAACTCGATTTTGATGAAAAATTCGACATTATCGTATATACGGCTATGGTGCCGTTTACACCCGGACGAATTTCGGACAAAAAGTTTAAAGAGCTTGAATTGCTTACTCAGCAATATTTCGAAAATACGATCGATTTGGCCAAAAGACTTCATTGTCCGCTTATACTTACCTCGGGTGCCAGTTACCAAACAAAGGGCGATGAAGTTGCCGATGAATCATACCCGATAACCCGAAAAGGCATGGCTGCCCTTGGTAAATGTTACGATGAAATGATAGATCAAGTGAAATCGGAAAATTCAATACCACTTCAAATTATATCCACTTATCTTCGATGGCAATTTTTACCAGCATAGCCCTGTTTTTTTTTTTTTTTGAACAACTTTGTTGATATACATTTGCATAAAAAAATGTTGTGATAATTTATGAAAAAGCAGTGCTTGTAAATGCTTTTTTTATATGTCGTTAATAATTTTATTGATTTCTTCGTTTAGCTCATCATGCAGTTTTTTCAGGCTTTGTTTAAATTTTTTTCCTTTGTCGTTTATTGAGTTTCCAACACGTTGGGCTATTAAATCGTAATTTTTAAGCAAAGTAACAGCTACTTCTTTGCTTTCGTTAAGCAGTTCGATAGTTGCATCGGCTGCCGGTTTCTTTTTATATTTTATTGGATTTGTAAGGCCTTTGAGCAAAACATATTTAATGCGTTTGGCATTGGCTTGAAAATACAAATTGATGTAGGTTTCAACACCAAATCTGATGTCGCGTATATCGTCGAGTATTGGAATAAGGTCTTTTTTAAACATGGCACGTTCACCTGTTAATGATTTAAAGGGGTTAATCCGATAATCGATAAATGTTTCGGAAGGAGATCCTAAAACCATGTCGGCTTCGGGTTGTTGTGCTGTTATTGGCTTAAGCAGTTGTTTAAAATGCTTTTTTTTGATACCTGTAACATCTGCATCGAAAAACAAAATAATCTCATTTTTCGAATTTTCGACACCTGTAACCATTGCATTGCTTTTTCCCTTATTTTCGGGTACGATAATGTAGTTTAAATGAATTTCATCTCTTAAATCAGAAATGATTTTATCTGAATTGTCTGTTGAGCCATCGTTTACCACAACAATTTCGGCTTTTGGCAAGTATTCGTTACATTTTCTGATAACATATTCAATAGTCGATTCTTCGTTATATACACAAATAATGATACTTACTTTATTGTATTTTTTTTTCATCAGATTGTACGTTTTTATATTCAACAAGTTTACGTTAAAAAAACGTTCGTATGATATATTTTGATATTCAATAATACCTGGCTTATAAATAACAAACTCTTGAATTTATTTGTTTGTGCTCTCGGGTTTTACGGGAATTGAAAAGCTTAATTGAGTTCCTTTACCCGGTTGGCTTTTTACGAGTAAACGCCCGCCCATAATTTCGATAATCGACTTGCTTATGCTAAGGCCAAGACCCAGCCCGCGATTTGCATTTGTGTTTCGTTCGTCGGCCTGTCTGAAGGGTTCAAAAATAAATTCAAGCTCTTCGGGGGTTATTCCAATACCGGTATCCTTTATTGTAAAAAGTAAATACGCGATTTTTTCGCCGGCAGTATTTTTTATATCGTTAAAATCGAGCGATTTGTTGTTGCTAAACCGGTACTTTATAGTAATTGTACCTTTCTGAGTGTATTTTAGTGCATTATGTAGTGTGCTTTTAAGTACCTGATAGAGTTTTTCAGCATCTGAAACAACGCTTATATCAATTTGGTCAAAGTCGAGTTGAAGAGAAATATTTTTGTTTTCAAATTTTTGTTTTATAAAGCTTTCGTTTAAAATTGTTTCGACAAGCTGCGAAGGTTTGATATTGCTGTAGTTTAATGCTACCTGATGTGATTTTAAAAGTGAAAAATTAAAAATATTCGAAATCAGGTTATTCAAATCCAGTGCATTATCCGAAATGATTTTTAAATATTCTTTTTCAGTTTTTTCAGTAATCATTTCCGATAAAACATCCGAAAAACCAATAATGCTGTTAAGCGGAGTTCGCATTTCGTGTGATACGTTTTCGAGAAAAGTTGTTTTAAGTTTGTTGGCCTGTTGTGCTTGTTCAACGGCTTCGAGTAATTTGTGTTTATGTTTTTTTTGCGATAGCCATAAATAAACAAAAAGAGCGATTATAAATAAAAGATTTAAAATGATTACGCCGCTTATTGTTAAAATGTGTTTGTTTTTTTTAAAAAAGGATTCGGGTTTATTTAAAACAATAGCATCGTTTGGAACTAGGTTTTCTGAAATTTTGTATTTAAGAAGTTCTTCATGATTAAATACTGTTTTTATAGGAGGATAGGTAACTTGCGGAATGTTGGGAATTTTGTCAATAATTTTGAGAGCAACTTTTCCGCCGGTTTGTCCGTTCTCATAACCCGAAGTAAATGTGCCTCCAATATACCCCTTGGTTATTCTAGTACCATAAAACCCCGAGAATACCGGTGCTTCAGCGTTTTCTTGTATAATGTTTGCAATTTCAAATTCGTTTACGGGTTCTCCGTTTTTATCAATGGTTACTGTACCGCTGTAAATAATGTCGGGATATTTATATTCTTTAATAATCTGAGGTAAAGTGTTTGTTGTGAAATTGTTTAATACTTTAAGATCAACATCCGGATAATTCCGGTTTAAAATATTTTTTACTTCTTCAATATATATTTGTCCTGTTTGCAGGGTGTCGGTTACAAACACAATTTTTTGAGTTTTTGGGAAAAAACTGAAAATATGAAATAATGTTTGTTCAAACGTTGATGTTTCGGGTACAATGTACAAATTGGGTATACTTGTGTAGTGTTGGTAGTTGCTTATGCCTGTAGCTATATACGATGCATTTTTCAGAAACTGCACATTGCTGTGTTTCAGTAAAAAATCAAGTGCAGCATTATCGCTGCTAATAACTATATCAATTTGTTTTGTTTTATATTTTTGAAAAAAAGCATCTTCGAAAATCCGACTGTTGTAATATCCGGGGTTGCGTTTAGCATCAAGGTATTCAATAATTAGTGTTATGTTTGATCTTTCGTCCAGAGTACTTCTTATTCCTTCTGTCAGTTCATCTGTCCATGAATAGCCATGATGATACGAGTTGAGTAAAAGAATATTTACTCTTTGCTGCGCTTGTGTAAAAAATGATAACGCAATAAAAATTACAATAAAGAATATTTTCTCCCGCACATTCATTTATCAAAAAATAACTCACAAAATATTGTAGATACTTCTCTAATTTTTTTTTCAATATATGAAGTTTTTTTGTGGGATTAAGTGAATTTTCTTATGTTTTTATGATTTGATGAGAGTTAATATATTTTTGTGTGATAAAAATTACAAATTATGAGATTCTCCTCCGAACCAGCATTTAAAGGCCTTTATTTTTTCGCGTGCAACCAGAAAATCGTCCGGATCGGCATTATCAAGCTTGAGTTTCAACCGTGAATTTTTGTAGGCATATGCATCGTTTATGGCATCAAGTCGAATCAAATATTTTCGGTTAATTCGAAAGTACTCTGCCGGATCAACCAATTGCTCAATGTTTTCAAGGGTTTGATCAATCAGGTAATGTTTCCCGTCGCGTGTTTTTGCAAATGTGGTTTTTTCGAGACTATAGAAATACAAAATATCGGCGGTGTTTACAGCTTTTAATCTGTTGCCAATTTTTATAAGAAAACGCTTTTTGTATTGATTGCTGTTAATCGATTTTTTGAGCATTTCAATCATCTCGGGCTTAAATACCATGCCTGATTTTGAATTTTGCTGTTCGAATTTAATCAGGGCGCGCTCCATTTCGTTGCGTTGCAGGGGCTTGAGTAAGTAGTCGATACTGTTTACTTTAAATGCCTGAATGGCATATTCGTCGAATGCTGTAGTGAATATTACCGGGCAGGTAAAGGTCAATTTTTCGAATATTCCAAAACTTAAGCCGTCGCCCAGCTGAATGTCGAAAAAAGCGAGGTCGGGCAAGCCATTTTTCTCGACCCATCGCACGGTGCTTTTTACCGTGTCGCACACACCCGCAATATCGATATTGGGGCGCAAAGACAATATCAATCCCGATAGTTGTGCTACTGCTAATGGTTCGTCTTCTACAATCAATACTCTCATAATTCGAGTTTTATAAGCGGGAGTGAAACCCTGAAATACTGTTTGTTTTTAATAATTTCTACCTCCTTGCCGGTGAGGTATCGGTATCGTTCTTTAAGATTTGCCAAACCTATATTGTTGCTGTTTTTTACGTCGTTTTTCAGGTTAAGCGTATTTTCAACAAAGATATATTGCCTATGGTCAATACCAACTACTATATCCAGGGGATGCTCTTTTGAAATCTCGTTGTGTTTCACCGAATTTTCTATAAGAATTTGGAGCGAAAGAGGGATTAGTTCTCCATCTTGATCATCGCGCACATGAATGTGAACTGAGAAATTATCGCCGAACCTGATTTCTTGTAAAAAAATATACTGTTTCACAAATTCAATTTCTTTATGCAACGGAACAATTTCCTTATTTCTTAATATCAATAAATTTCGATAAAAATCGGCCAGTTTCGTTAGGTAGTCTTTTGCTTTTTTCTTGTCAAGGTCAATTAAGTTGCTCAGTACGTTGAGGCTGTTGAACAAAAAATGCGGGTTTACCTGATTTTGCAAAACCTGGTATTGCAGTGCAATAGCTTCTTGCTTAATTTTTTCGCTTTGAATCGTTTCATTACGCCATGCTCTGAAAAACGAACGGGCATATAATATTGATGCAATAATTACAAAAACAATATATTCGCCAACAATTATATATGTACCATATGTGAAAAATTGTACCCAGGTACTTTGTTCTATCAATACAAACCAAAGCCAGTTAAAAAAGAATATTACCAGCGTTGTGTATGAAAGGTGAAAAACCGAAGCGATAAAAATACTTTTTACCGGTTTTTTAATCCACGATATATATTTTTTCTCAACAATTCTGAAAATCCATTGATTAGCAAAAAGCGATAAGCCTATGCTTATTGAATAACCTGCATTCCAGAGGTATTCGTTTAGCGACAATTTTAAAGTTTGCTCATCAATCCACAAAAAAATATTGCCTATGGTTACCGATATAATACCGGCAATTATAAATTTTGAGATAATTTTTTTTTGTTTTTTTTTACGAATTGGCATGGTAAACTATTTGTGTGTTTAAAAGTAATTATTGCATATCATTAATCAAACAACCATTTTTTTATTTATTTGGGCATTTCAAAGCTAAGTTTTAAGCAATATACTTTGTGTGTTTACAATTTTGTGTTTTTTGTAAATTTTTAATCAATTTTATTTATGTAAAGCTGTATGCTAAAATAAGGTAAAGCCGTTTTAAATAAAAAGCTCTGTTTCTGAACTGTTGTATATCCCCGATGAATTGTAGTTTGTTAAACAAGCAATCAGGTAATTAAAATCTAATGTTGTGTGTCATCAATTTCATCTAAACAAAATCTCGGTTATTTTTGTATAAAAAAAGTGATGCACAAAAAGGAGCTGATACAAAAAATAAATGCGGCATTTGAAATGAAAAACGAATTGTTTTTTGTTATAAGTTTCGATACCAGTCAATGCTGGGCAGGTAGTCCATCTGAGGCTTTTACGCAAGGGATTTTATTTTCATTCAATAACAATCAGAATTTTGAGACAAAACCACAAAATAAAAAAAATGTTGATTTAGAAAAAAGCCCTTTTGAGTATCAGCACTATGTAAAGAGTTTTGATACGGTAATGGCAAATATAAAACGCGGCAACTCGTATTTGGTGAATCTTACAGCATCAACCCCGGTAAAACTGAATGCAAGTTTGAAGGATATTTTTTATAGCACTTCAGCCAAATACCGTTTGTTATATAAAAACGATTTTGTGGTTTTTTCGCCCGAAACGTTTATACAGGTCGACGGGAATAACATATCGGCTTATCCCATGAAAGGAACAATTGATGCCGATATTGATGATGCCGAAAGCATACTTTTAAATGATTCGAAAGAAATGGCCGAACATGCAACCATAGTTGATTTGCTTCGGAACGATTTAAGCCGTCATGCTTCGAATGTGCAGGTTAAGCGTTTTCGGTATGTTGATAAAGTTTACTCAAAAAGCAAAACATTGCTTCAGGTTAGTTCGCAAATAAGCGGGTTGTTAAGTGACCAAAAGCTGACGCAAATGGGGGAGGTTTTGTTTGATATGCTGCCTGCCGGATCGATATCGGGAGCTCCCAAAAAACAAACACTGAAAATTATTGAACAGGCCGAAACTCACAAACGGGGCTTTTATACCGGAATTGCAGGCTATTGCAACGGCCACGTACTTGATACATGTGTGCTCATCCGGTTTATCGAAAAGTGTAACGACTACTATATATACAAAAGCGGGGGAGGTATTACATCGTTGAGTAAGGCTGAGGATGAGTATAACGAACTAATTGATAAAATATATGTGCCAAATCGTTGAGTCTATACGTATCGAAAATAAAACGCTTCAGAATATCGATTTGCATAATAATCGGTTTTTAAGTGCACGGAAACAATTGTTCGGACAATCGGATTTTATTGAAATAGAGAAGTATATAAATATACCCGATACTTTGTCGGATAAGCGATATAAATGCCGATTAACTTACGATGGAAAAACTCTTGCATACACAATAAAACCCTATACACAGCGAGTTGTCCGATCGTTACGCATTGTACATGATGATGAGATAGATTATTCGGTAAAAACCAACCAGCGTCATAAACTCGACAGAGCTTATGAGCAACGCGAGGGGTGCGACGATATTATTATTGTGAAAAACGGATATTTAAGTGATGCCTGGGCAGCAAATATTATTTTGTACTCCGATGAGCAGTGGTATACTCCCACAACTCCACTTTTAAAAGGTATTCAGCGAGAGTATTTGCTCAGGTCGGGTAGAATAAAAGAAATTGAAATTAGGGAGAATGATCTTTGGCGTTTTTCGAAAATAAAATTGATTAATGCAATGATTGATTTTAAACGGGCTCCGGCAATTGATATTGCAAGCGGTGTTTTTGGTTGAGATTTTTTACACAAGGCCGGGTTTGCCATACCCCGGGTTTTATATTCAGGGCATTATTCTTCGAAATACTTTAACGAGAAGAAAAAAGTGCTTCCTTTTTCCTCTTCGGTTTCGAACCATATTTTACCGCCAAGCAAATCAATCAGTTCTTTAACAATGCTTAAACCCAATCCGGTTCCGGGTATTGTTTCTTTAAAGGTGTTGCTTCCTCTGAAAAATCGTTCAAATACTCTGTGGGTTTCGTTTTCAGGAATACCAATACCGGTATCTTTTATATAAAAAACAATGTTGTTATTTTCGATATATGCACCTACGGTAACCAAACCGTAAAACGTATATTTTAATGCATTGCCAATGAGGTTCGAGAAAATTTGTTTCAGTTTTTCATAGTCGGTATAGAGTGTTATTTTACAATCAATGTCATTGTCAATACTAAAATTGATTTTGTCCTGATATTTGGGGAGTTTATACAACTGTTCAATATCGTTAAACAGCCTGCACGCATTAATTTTTTGAGGAGTAATTCCAAAGCTTTTTGCTTGTAATCGCGAGTAAAGAACAATATCGTCGATAATGTGTACTAAAAAATCGGAATTAAGGTAGATTATGTTTGAATACTGATTAATTAAATCTTTATCTGTTTCGTCGGGGAGTAAACTGGCAAAACCCATAATTGAGTTAAGCGGGGTCCGAATTTCATGACTCATATTTGCTAAAAATGCCGATTTTAGCCTGTCGCTTTCTTCGGCTTGTTCTTTAGCTTTTATTAGTTCAGTTTCAAATTCTTTTTTGTCGGTAATATCACGTCCTGTTGATATTAATCCAATAACCTGATTGTTTGAGTTGAACAATGCCTTGCCTGTCCATTCGTACCAACGCAGCCCCATAATTGTATTTACGCGAATTTCTAATATGATGATGTGTGGCGGGTTTTTTACCGAATTAATCATTTTGTATGTGTATTGCACATCATCGGGGTGTACCAACGGATCAAAAGCCTGGTTTAATAATTCATCTTCGGTTTTACCAAAAACCTTACAAAACGAAGTGCTAACAAACATAAAGCGTCCTTCAATGTTCAGTTTAATAATTAAATCGCTTTGATTTTCAACAAGCAAACGATATTTCTCTTCGTTTTTAATGAGTTTGTTTATTAAATTTTTTAGTTCAAATGTTCGCTCCTTTACCTTTCTGTTTAGAGTTCGGTTAATGCTTATAACCAGCAGTATAATTACAATAAATACAATAAGTATGTAAAAAATGAGCATTTGATGTTTTTCGAAAAAACTTTGAGAATGCATCATTTCAATATCCACCCATTTTTTATAAATCGCTTCGCGCTCTTCGGTGCTGATTGAATTCAGTGTTTTATTTAAAATAGAATATAATTCGGGGTGATTTTTGGTAACACCAATTCCAATTTCCCATTTAAAATCGAGTGTTTTAAGCAATTTTAAATTAAGCACGCCATATTTGTCGACTAAATAACTTGCTGTAATTAAGTCGATAACAGCTCCGTCGGCATTGCCAAAACTCACAAGCAAGAGCGACGAAAAATCATCTTCGCTTTCGATTATTTGGGCCTTGGGATAAATATCTTTTATATATAAAGTGCTGGCATATTTTTTTGGACAGGCAAGTCTCATATGGGCAATATCCTTTTCGGTAAACTTGTCGCTGTGCATAGCGTTAATTACAATGCCTGTTGGTAAAGCCAAAAAAGGATCGGTAATATTCAAATACTGTAAGCGTTCGTTTGTTTTATGAATACCGCCAACAAAGTCTGCTTCGTTATTTTTTAAACCATCAATTACTCCTGGCCAGTTTTTAAAAATTGCTTTTTGAAACGTGATTCCCAGTTTTTGTTCAAATACACGAATGTAGTCTGCAACTATTCCTTTATGTACTCCATTATTATCAATAAAGTCGGCCGGCGGCCACGATGGATTTGGCGCAAATCTGATTTTATCTTTGTTGTTTCGTAACCATGCATGTTCGTCGGGGCTTAATAACGAGTCGATTGAGGCAGGTTGTGCAGTGCTGACTAACTGAACAATAAATAAAATAAGGAGTATTAAATATTGTTTTGGCATAGGTGTTTTTCAAAATTGTTGAAAGATTTGAGATGATTGTTTTTATTGTAATGTTTGTTTTGACATATAAAGATAAGCCATATCAGCATATAAGTCAACTGTGTAGTTAGTATTTTTATTGTTAAGTGTTTGTTGTTTTAATTGGTAAACAAAAATCATTTTTTTGTGAATGTGTTTTGAATGAATAAGTCTTTAGGTACTTTGGTATTTTCAAGCAAATTGTAAATGGTATAGTGCTTTTATTCATTTAAAAATTACACAGTGAGAAGGTACAGGCAATAAAAAAGCCCCTGATAGATGTCAGAGGCTAAAAACTTGAGGTACCTGGCGGATTCGAACCGCCGTACGCGGTTTTGCAGACCGCTGCCTAGCCACTCGGCCAAGGTACCGTTTCGGGTTTGAGGCTGCAAATATATCAAAAAAAAACAAATTCCAAATTCTAATGCTGGTCAAAAGCCTTGTGTTATATAAAAAGCAGTAATTTTTTTATCGGCTTAAGGTTATGCTTACTTTTTGTATTTGTCCACCCATTGGTGGATTAATTTTCGATATTTTAATTTGTGCTTTTTCAATACTGTCAAACTTCTCGTAAAGCTTGTCAAGTATACGTGAACAAATGTTTTCAAGCAAAAATGATTTTTTACTCATTTCGAGTTTTATTAAAGTATACACTTTTTGATAGTCCAGAGCATCTTTTAGATTGTCGCTTTTGCCTGCAGCCGAGCAATTTGTAAAAATGTCGATATCGACCAAAAATTTATTGCCAACAATTTGTTCTTCTTTAAAATGCCCGTGGTAAGCATAAAACTCCATTCCTTCGATCGAAATTTTTCCCATAATTGTTGATTTATTGATGCAAATGTAAACAAATGATTATTGAAAATTCTTTTTTTTTACATCTTGTTTATAGTTCATTAAAACGTTTAACTTTGTAGCTTTTTAAAGCCACATTAAGCGAAAGAGTATGTCAGTAAAAAATGATGAAAATAAACCGGTAGCATCAAAAACCCGGAATTTTATTTACGAGCTTATCGATAAAGATTTGCAGGAAGGGAAAAACGGAGGACGAATTCATACGCGCTTTCCGCCCGAACCGAACGGTTATTTACATATAGGCCATGCAAAAGCAATTTGTCTTGATTTTGGCGCTGCCGAGAAATTTGGCGGTAAATGCAATTTGCGTTTCGACGATACTAATCCGTCAAAAGAAGATCAGGAATATGTTGACTCAATAAAAGAAGACATTAAATGGCTTGGTTTTGATTGGGAAGACCGGCTATATTATGCATCCGATTTTTTTGACAAACTGTTTGATTTTGCAGTACAATTAATTAAACAGGGAAAAGCTTATGTTGACGAACAGGCTGCAGAGCTTATTAGCCAGCAGCGTGGAACACCTACACGCCCCGGTATCGAAAGTCCGTATCGTAACCGTCCGGTTGATGAAAGCCTTGATTTGTTTATGCGCATGAAAGCCGGTGAATTTCAAAACGGTCATTGTGTGTTGCGGGCCAAAATCGATATGGCATCGCCCAACATGCACATGCGCGATCCTTTGATGTATCGTATAATGCATGCCGAGCATCACCGTACCGGAAACACATGGTGCATTTACCCTATGTATGATTTTGCTCACGGACAGTGTGATTATTTCGAGGGAGTTACACATTCGTTGTGTACACTCGAGTTCGAGATTCACCGCCCTTTATACTCGTGGTTTATCGATCATTTGGCCGATTCGGATTACAGGCCTCGCCAAATTGAGTTTTCGAGGTTAAACTTATCGTATACTATGATGAGTAAACGTAAGCTCTTGCAATTAGTACAGGAAAAACTGGTTAACGGATGGGATGACCCACGTATGCCTACCTTGTCGGGTATGCGACGCCGTGGTTTTACACCAAAATCAATCAGAACACTGGTCGAAAAAGTAGGGATTACTAAAACCGAAGGAATGGTTGATATTGCTATGCTGGAGCATGCTGTACGCGACGATTTGAATAAAACTGCACAACGGGTAATGGGAGTACTGAATCCGCTTAAAGTTGTTATTACTAATTTTGCGGAGGATAAAACCGAAATGATGGAAGCTGTAAATAACCCCGAAGATGAATCAGCAGGGAAGCGTCAGGTTCCGTTTACCCGCGAATTATATATCGAACGCGACGACTTTATGGAAGATCCTCCGCGTAAGTTTTTCCGTTTATCGCCAGGTAAAGAGGTGCGTTTACGCTATGCGTATTTTGTGACTTGTACCGATGTAATTAAAAATGATGATGGTGAAATTGTTGAATTGCATTGTACTTACGATCCCGATTCGCGGGGAGGAAACTCTCCCGATGGGCGTAAAGTAAAAGCAACTTTACACTGGGTTTCGGCTACCGAAAATGTTCAGTCTGAAGTGCGTCTTTACGACAGGCTTTTTAATGTTGAAGATCCGTCGGGAGCTAAGGATACTGATTTTAGAGAAATGCTGAATCCCGATTCGCTTAAGGTGCTCGATAAATGTTATATCGAACCCTTTGTGAAAAACGCTAAAGCCCTCGATCAGTTTCAGTTTGAGCGTTTAGGGTATTTTATTTGCGATAAAGATTCTACTGCTGAAAAACCTGTGTTTAACCGCACTGTTACTTTACGCGATAATTGGTCGAAACAACAAGGAAAATAAATCATTAAAATATTATGTAAAAAAACCGGCTGGATATTGCTTGTGATATTCCGCCGGTTTTTTTATGGTATTGGGTTAATGTACTTGTGTTAAAAATTACAAAAATGGTAGCGCAACAATTTTGGCACGTAAGAGCTTATTTCGGATTTTAATGTAGATTACAGTATCTTTTTTTTCGAATCCGGTTTTTACATATCCTAAGCCAATGCCAACGCCAAGCACCGGCGAAATTGATCCCGAAGTGACTTCGCCTATTGTATTTTCGTTTTCGTCAAATATTGTATAACCATGACGGGGAATTCCTCTGTCGATCATTTTAAATCCCCGTAATTTCTTATTTACACCATGTAATTTGAGCTGAACAATTTCATTTTTCCCAATGAAATTGTTCTCGTCGTTAATTTTTGTAATCCACGAAAGCCCTGCTTCAATTGGCGATGTATTGTCGTTAATGTCGTTTCCATACAAACAATAACCTTTTTCGAGGCGTAAAGTGTCGCGTGCACCAAGGCCAACGGGTTTTATTCCATACGGTTTTCCGGCATCAAAAATAGCATTCCATATTGTTTGTGCATCTTTGTTGTCAAAATATATTTCGAAACCACCGGCTCCGGTGTATCCTGTTGCCGAAATAATTACATTGTCGATACCGGCAAATTGTGACCTGGCAAACGTGTAATACTTCATGCTGTGTAAATCGATGTTGGTTAAATTATCGAGAACTTTTACAGCATTAGGCCCTTGTATGGCCAGTTGTGCTGTCGAGTCGGATACATTTTCGAGCTGTGCTTTTTCGCTGTTGTTTTGTTCGAGCCAGGTAAAATCTTTTTCAATATTTGATGCATTAACAACAAGTAAAAAATTCTCGCTATCGAAACAATACACCAGCAAATCGTCAACTATCCCACCTTTTTCGTTAGTAAAACATGTGTATTGTGCATTGTTGGGTTTAAGTAAACCAATATCGTTTGATGTTACCTTTTGTAAAAAAGCAATTGAATTTTCTCCTCGCACCCAAATTTCACCCATATGCGAAACATCAAAAACTCCTACATTGTTTCGAACACATAAGTGCTCGTCTTTTATTCCGCTATACTCTACAGGCATGTTGTATCCGGCAAAATCAAGCATTTTTGCTCCCAGCTTAATGTGATTTTGCGTAAAAGGTGTATGTTTCATTTGTATTTTATTTAATGTCACTTTATTGTATTGGTGATTTTCTTTTTTCAAATAATAAAACAAATGTATAAAAACAATCATTGTGTCGATATGAAAAAAATCACAGAATATTTTAACATGGAGTGTTGTAGTTTTAAAGTTTAATGCTATTTTTGTTAACACTGTGGAGTAAAAGCAAAAATTATAACAATTATGGCATATACAGATCTTACTTATTTAAAGGAAATTACAGGGGGAGAAAGCGAAATTGTGAAAGAAATGATTGAAATGTTTCTGGCACAAGTAAGTGAGTTTAAAGAAAACCTGGATAAGCATCTTAAAGACGAAAATTGGGTTGACCTCGGAAAAGAGGCTCACAAGGCTAAATCTTCGGTATTAATTGTTGGTATGGAAGAATTAGGCAAAAATCTGAAAAAACTTCAGCTACTTACCGAAGAAGAGGAGGATGTTGACAGTTACGAAGATTATGTTGAAATGTTTAATGAACAAACCGATGCTGCAATAAAAGAGTTGCAGGAGGAATTAGATAAACTATAAAGAAAAAGGACATCAGGCGGTGTCCTTTTTTTATTGCGAAATAAATCGATATTTTTTTCGATCGTTTTTTTTACAATAAAAATTGAGTTAATGGGCAGCGTATTTATTGCAATGTGTATACTCATGTTTTTAGTTTGAAACCGAATATAAGTTTATTCATTTTCATCTGGTTATAATTTGTTTTATAAGGTCATATGGAATGCCCATTGCAAATTGTCATAACTGTTGTTACATAACAAGCATAGGCATTTCATCAACTTAAAACGTATATTATATTTTTTCTATCGATAATTAAATCTTTTAATTATCGTATACCATTATTCTCAATAAATTATATCTTTACGCCTCTGAAAATTAAAAACATTGTTGTACTTATAGTAGCATTTCTGTTCTTTGTTTTTTCTTTATTTTTATAATTGTAGATTGTTGATAGTGAGTTGTTTTGTATCTTTTTTTTGTTGATCATAAAATGATCATTAAAAAAAGAATATTCAATATGCAGCAAAAAAAATGTATAAAAAAGTATCGCTTATTAAATACTTAATCCCTGCATTTGGCAAAGTTGATATTTCTCATCTAAAATCAGGTTATATCTGAGTAATTTGCTAAAGGTTTCAGGGAATATAAATTAAATACTCTTTACATTGAATGAATAAATTGGGCAAAGTATTAAAAAGGGAAAATACCTGTTTTTAAAAAATGCACGATAGATGAATAATCAAAAAAATAAAATGTAGACAACCAAAACAAGTATGATTTGTCATTAAGCATATTCAAAACAAATGACAAAAAACTGTTTTTTTGAGTTGTTTTTGAAACCTAAAAAATTTTTGACGAATGAAAAAGCACAATTTTTACGCCGGACCATCTATTTTGTCGGAATTTACAAAGCAAGAAACAGCTAAAGCTGTTCTCAACTTTGCCGAAACCGGTTTGTCGGTAATGGAAGTATCGCACCGGGGAAAAGAATTTCAGGCAGTAATGGACGAAGCCGTAGCACTTGTGAAAGAGTTGCTCGAAGTACCTGAAGGTTACGAAGTATTGTTTTTACAAGGAGGTGCAAGCATGCAGTTTTGCATGGTGCCGTACAATCTTATGAACAAAAAAGCTGCTTATCTGAACACCGGAGCGTGGGCAAAAAAAGCAATAAAAGAAGCAGGCTTATTTGGCGAAGTTGTTGAGGTTGCCTCATCGGCCGATAAAAACTTCAATTATATTCCAAAGGGATATTCGATTCCTTCGGATGTTGATTATTTCCATTTTACATCGAACAATACAATTTTTGGAACCGAAATAAAAACCGATCCTCAGGTTGATGTTCCAATGGTGGCCGATATGTCGTCCGATATTTTTAGCCGACCGGTTGATGTATCAAAATATGCTCTTATTTATGCAGGAGCTCAAAAAAATCTTGCTCCTGCTGGTGTTACTTTGGTTATTGTTAAAACCGATATTTTAAATAAAGTTGACAGGCAAATACCTACCATGCTTAATTATCAGACGCATGTTGCCGGTGGATCGATGTTTAATACGCCACCTTGTATTGCAGTATATGCTGCTTTGCAAACTCTCAAATGGTACAAACAACAGGGAGGTATTGCTGCAATGAACAAAGTGAATGTTGAAAAAGCTCAGTTGCTTTATAGCGAACTCGACCGAAACAAAATGTTTAAAGCTGTAGTGCCTGCCGACGAAGATCGTTCGATTATGAATATTTGTTTTGTGATGAACGATGGCTTTGAAGCTTTACAGGACGAATTTATGGCTTTTGCTTCAACAAAAGGTATTGTTGGAATAAAAGGACACCGATCGGTTGGTGGATTTAGAGCTTCAACATATAATGCTTTGCCTAAAGAAAGTGTTCAGGCATTGGTTGATGCAATGAAAGAATTTGAATCGAATCATTAATATATAAAACTGTTGAGTTATGGCCACAGTTTTAATCGCAACCCAAAAACCTTTTGCCGAAAAGGCAATTCGTCATATTCAATCGGTTTTTGACGAAAACAAAATCGGTGTCGGAATGCTGGAACAATATGCTTTGGCAACACAACTGTATGAGGCAGTTAAAAATGTTGAAGCTTTAATTGTACGTAGCGATAAAGTTGACGAAAAAGTATTTGACAATGCGAAAAAGCTAAAAATTGTGGTACGTGCCGGAGCCGGTTACGACAATATTGATATTGATGCTGCAACAAAGCACGGTGTTGTTGTAATGAATACTCCGGGACAAAACTCAAACGCTGTGGCCGAATTGGCAATGGGACTTGCATTGTACGGAATACGTGGAATGTTCTCGGGGTGCTCGGGTGGTGAATTGCGTGGACGTACTATTGGTTTGCACGGATACGGTTATGTTGCCCGGAATGTACATCGGATAGCCCGTGGATTTGGAATGAACCCTGTGGTTTTTACTCGATATAGCCGTTCGCAGGCTATTTCGGAGGGATTAACTGTAGCTGCATCGCTCGAAGAATTGTATGCTTTGAGCGATATCGTTTCCATTCATGTTCCTGCGCGTGGCGAACACATAAATTCTGTTTCGTACAATATTTTAAAACACCTCAAACAAAATGCACTAATTATTAATACCGCACGCAAGGAGGTAATTAACGAAGAGGATTTATTTAATTTTTTGCGTTCAAGGCCCGATGTAAAATATTTAGCCGATGTGGCACCCGATGCAGATTCGGAATTTGAGAAGAATTTTAAAGGACGAGTGTATTTCACTCCAAAAAAAATTGGTGCTCAAACTTTCGAAGCAAATATTAATGCAGGTGTTGCTGCTGCACAGCAAATAGTAAATTATTTTAATCACGGAGATACAACTTTTCAATTAAACAAATAATGGCTGTAATTAAACCATTTAGGGGAACAAGGCCCCCTCAGGAAATTGCCCATCTGGTGGCATCAAGGCCTTACGATGTATTAAACTCAGACGAAGCTCGTAACGAAGCTCAAGGAAACAAGTACTCCTTACTTCGGATTATTAAGCCCGAAATTGAATTTCCGGCTGGTACCGATGAGCATTCGGAGCAAGTGTATAATAAGGCTGTCGAAAATTTTAAAATGTTTCAGAACAAAGGATGGCTGTGCGACGATAAAAAAGAATGTTTTTACATTTACGCACAAACCATGAACGGACGTACACAATACGGCCTGGTGGCTGCTGCTTCGGTCGACGATTACCTTAATGGTGTTATTAAAAAACACGAACTTACACGGCCCGATAAAGAAGAAGACCGAATGAAACATGTGCGCAATACAAATGCAAATGTTGAACCCGTGTTTTTTTCATATCCTGCAAATAATAAAATTGACGAAATTATCAGCGATGTTGTAAAATCGAAAAAACCCGAATACGATTTTGTTGCTGATGATGGTTTTGGACATCACTTTTGGGTAATTGACAATAACCAAACCATTGAATCGCTGGTAAAGCTTTTTGCTCAAATACCGGCTACTTACGTGGCCGACGGGCATCATCGTACTGCTGCTGCTGCATTGGTTGGTGCCGAAAAACGCAAGCAAAATCCCGGCTATAACGGCTCCGAAGAATTTAACTACTTTTTAGCTGTACATTTCCCCGATAATCAATTACAAATTATTGACTATAATAGGGTAGTGAAAGACCTAAACGGATTGAGCACTGCTGAATTACTTGAAAAACTGTCGGCTGATTTTGATGTTGAAAAAATTGGTGCCGAAATTTATAAACCCGATAGCCTGCACACTTTTGGTATGTACCTCGATGGAAATTGGTATAAACTTACTGCTAAAAGCGGGCGATATAACGATAACGACCCTATTGGTGTGCTTGATGTTACTATTTTGTCGGACTTAGTGCTCGATAAAATGCTCGGTATAAAAGATTTACGCACCGATAAACGAATTGATTTTGTAGGTGGAATCCGTGGATTAGCCGAATTGCAAAAACGTGTCGACAGTGGCGAAATGGCTGTGGCTTTTGCTCTTTATCCTGTATCGATGAAGCAACTGATTGATATTGCCGATACCGGAAATATTATGCCGCCAAAAACCACATGGTTCGAACCTAAACTGCGTTCGGGGCTGGTAATTCATAAATTGGATTAAATGTTGTCAAAAATATTTTCAATGCCATCTTCTTTTTAGTTGATGGCATTTTTTTGTTTTCACTTTGTGTTTTAGTGTGGTGTTTGACATCCCGTGGTAAGCCCTAAAAAGCCATTGTAAAAAAGTGATTTTTTTAGGGCTTGCAGCATTAGCTGTTTTATGTAAGGCTTGTGTCCCTCCGCCCATGGTTATTGGCACTCGCTTATCAGTTAATGCAGCTACTTTTAAATATACATAATTTTGTAAATATCACTCCATAAATTTGCCTATTCACCTAATACCATGCCAATCGGGTTAAGTAGTGATGCCTCTTATCGTATATTTGAAAATTTATTTACATGTTCCAAAAGAGCTTTGTGTTTTGATCTGTTTTCAATCTTATCTGTTTTTTATTATTTCATCGTAAATCAATAATAGCTTGTTTATGATTTTAAGTGTATGGTATTGAGTTGTTTGTGTTTTAACCGGTTGTTTGTGTAAGTTGTTGATGTATCGTTTATTGCTAAAAAAGCATAGTGTTTTGTGTCAAAAAGTTATTGATCAATTAACCTACTCTCAATTCATTTTTTATCACAAATTGTTACTTATTTGTTAGTTTTGTATAAAACCAATTTATAT
>CAZARW010000029.1:0-32816 GCA_964487645.1 uncultured Prolixibacteraceae bacterium | reverse complement strand
AATATGCAGTTCACAATAAAAAACGGTATTCAAAATTTTTTATACCTGCTTAGCCCGACTTAGCATTTATGAGAGAGTGGGAGGGAGCATATTTTTGACTTGACTTTTTTGTTTCGTTTTTGTGTCAAGACAAAAATGAAAACCCGTCTGGTAAGACAAATAACGATTGAAGGCGATTGAAGGCAATTGAAAATAACCTTTTGCGCCTCTGCGCCTTTGCGGTAAAAGTTCTAAGACTGAGTGACTGAGTGACTGAGAGACTGAGTGACTGAGAGACTGAGTGAAATTCTAAATAAACCCATACATAAAAAAAAACTTTGCGCCTCTGCGCCTTTGCGGTGAAAAAAAATAACCCTTTGCGGTAATTATTCCAAAAACCTGACATTCATCATGTAAACTTCGTCAGTTAATCATAAAAAAATGAAAACTTTAGTAAAAAATAACACAAAAAAAGCATGGAATGATAAATTATGTTATTATTTTTGTATATTGTTAGCAAAGTGTAAGGCTTGAGGAGGCCGCGCTTGAGGAAAACAGAGGGAAACAAATTGAAGAAAATGGGGGAAATCATAGGGAGGAATACAATCCATTATCGATCTGAAACAAAAAACAAGAGACTGAATAGTTCAGTGTCCTGTATTTTAGTATCCGCATTTCTTGTTTGTTTTTCAAATTAATAGACTGTATATTTACATTGTATGTGTTTAATATACAAGCAACTATAAAAATGAAATACGAATTAAGAAATACCACACACCATTGTATTTGTACATATACAAAGCATATTGCTTGTTTTGAATATGGAGCAAAACATTGCACTCAATTTTTAACATACTCTGCACAAAATATTTCAAATACACGCTTTTTATATACTGTAACCCCATGCTGTATGTATGCAGGGTTTTATGTTTTTAGTGTCCCCGATTATCCAATTCAATTACACACAAATACCCTTTACACCCATTTATTTTCCTCACACAGTGCAGTACAGTTTCCTCAAATACTGTATGCAGCACATCTTGCATGTGATTATTATGTACTTAAACATTTAATACGCCCGGGCCCCTTAATAAACTGCGGGGTGCAATAAGGCAACTCATAAAAAAGCACGTACACACAAAAACAATAAATAAAAAAACAATGAATGTAAAATTTAAAAATTGATGTTATGAAAAAAATGATTTTTACTTTAATGATGATTGCCGGGCTGGCTTTGGTGGCTACTACGGCAATGGCAGTAAACGAAAAAACCGTTTATGCCGGGAGTACATATAATTATGAATTAACAGGAGTTGCTTCAGCCAATGCTGCTACAACTGCAGTTAGTTATGCTGATGGCGCTTCAAATGATGTAACTATAACAGAAACATCTGGTTATAGTGTACCTGCCTCATCAACTAATCATACTGTTGCCTTTACTGTTGAGTATGGGACATCTGCTGAAAGTGGCATTATTACTGTTGAGATTACTGATGGCACATCGAATTGTTCTAACAGTATTGAATTACACATTGTAGTTATGCCACCTCCAGTTTATACTTTATCAATTTCGGCTACTCCAACAGAAACCTGCCAAAATGGAACAGGTGCCGATGATAATTTAGCTGATAAAAGAGGAGGTGAATCAAATACTATAACCTATACAATAACACCTGTAGTTGAAAACATTATTGAAGGTGTTACTTACGAATATACATTTGCATTTCAATTGCCTGTGAATGCTGTGTTTACTTCTTTAACTTCAACCAATTCAAATGTTGATACATATCCTAACGGAAGAGTGACTGTTTCCGGTACAGGAATAGCTGATGTAAATCAAGGTGAATCTGATGTTACTATAGAGGTTACTTTTGAAACCATGGTAGGTGAGCAAACCCAGACTATTACTGCAAGTTTACCTGATGTTACCGACACAGTTAATGCTTCATTAACAATTAACGATGGAAGTAATGGTGGCGCAGGTACTGTAATTGCAGGTAAGTATCCTTCGCCCGAAGATGCTTCTTTCGACGTAGATATACTTGCCATACCAGATATGGGTTCATTCTAATAACCAATAACTATGATCCGCATACAACATATCATTATACTTGTGCTTATGTTGTCGGCTTTAGTGCCGGCAGCCCGTGCACAGGGTACGCTTAAAACACCTATCGAGGGCACAGTAATGGAGTATACCTGCAACGGAATTACTCCCGGTGTCGATTATGTGTTTTACATGTCGGCCAACATTGATGGTGGCTCGATACTCGATGATGCTGTTACTGCGGAGTTTGACTTTTTGGGTTCGCCAACCGGTACTGTTGGTACCGATAGCCTGGCTACCATGCCAATACAATGGAATGGCGGAGCCTCACAAAATACCTATTACCTGTGGCTCGAGGCTGTGGCCTCAAGCGGGTGCTCAAACAGCATCAGGCTCGAAATTATGCCGCAGGCTAATATGTTCGATCTGCAAGCCGAAAATGTGCCGGCTGATTTTACCGAAAGTTGTCCCAATACCAATCCCGAAGGTGGATTTAATCCGCTTACCGGCGATTATTTTGCAGGGGCTACTACACTCGAGTTTTTGGTGCGCCGCCAACACGGCACTCCAAACACGGCAGTGCCCGGTAATACCCACGACTGGTCGTTTATTCCCGAACTTACTGTTGACCCCGATCTGGCTGATCATATCAACGTAATTGTTTCGGTTGAACAGGCTACGCAAAATGGCAACCGCTATATTGTGAGCGGAGCATACGACGAGGTTACCGTAACCGTGTCGATTCAAAATGCTCCGGGATACGATCTTGATGTAAGACTGCTGCTTACCGGCCAGCAAGAGTCAAACACGCTGCTGACTGATAACGACCCCGAAAACGACATTGCAACGCATACCATTAAGGTGATGCCTGTAATTGGCGGAATGGGGGGTGTATAAAACATTTTTCAAACTCTGCCGGCACGTGTTGAAGGCAGAGTTTGAAATTTTTTTTTGTGTGTATTTTTCATGAATCATAAAATACTTATCATACTATGTTTGGTGTTTTGGGGATATTCGGCAACAGGGCAATCTCATTATCAAAATCCCATAGCAGGATATACTCATACATACGAGGCTTATGTTACCGACCCCGGCAATATGAACCCCGTGCGCTGGTATGTAGCAACCGATGTTTACGGTTTGAACAAAGCGCAACACGGTGCCGATTATACTTTTCTGTCGCCGGGTTTTAGTACAGCCGACAAGGTACTGCTCGGAACCGGTGTGTACTCGGTTACTATTGAGTGGGGAAGCAGTCTTGAGGCAGGCAGTGTATTTTATGTGTTTATTGAAGTTGATAATTACCTTACCGGATGTACAAACCGCATGGCTTTGCCCATAACTGTGGCACAATCGATGTTTAATGTGCTTGTACACAATGTAACAGCATCGGCAAATCCCGGTACTGTCAATCCCTCCGATCCCGATTCCGATATCGAAACCGAAACATGCCCCGATGGTATTGTTGATGCCGTATGGGATGGTATTGGGCACACCAACATTGGTTACAGCCAGTTAATATTTCGTGTCGAGCGCGATATTAGTGTGCTGGGGTGGCAATTTGAATACCAAATAACCGAAACCAACCAAACTCCTTTTACAATTCACAATATACAAATAGTGAATCCCGGAGGAAACCTTATATACTCGGGCATCGATGCAAACAAAGTGCAGGGCGTTGGCATTACGTCCGATTATGTGTTGGTGTATATCGAGATTGAAAACCAACAGGGTACAATGCTCGATATCAATTTTGATATTGTAACACAAAACAATCAGACAAAAGATACAGGCAATAGCCTCGATGCCAATATTGAAGACAATACAGCACGGCATACATTATTGCCCATGCCTGCAATTAGCGGTTTTGGCAGCCGATAAAACCTTTAATGTGTAGAATGAAACAGTGGAGTAAAAAAATAGTAATAGCCGGAGTATTGGTGCTTATAGCAATTGTTCAGTCAATTGCTCAGAATCATACTGTTGTTGCTATAAACTCCCAAAATCGTTACTACATACAGCGAAACCCCGAAATTTCAAGCTATCAGTGGAAAGTGTACCTCGACCGCGATTTAACAACCGAAGCAACATCGCAAGAGGTAATTCTTGGTTCGGCAGGAGTAAACCGCGAACACGAAGTGGATGTGCAATGGAAACAAGCCGGCAATTATTTTTTGGCAGTGCATGTTGTTGGTGCCGATAACTGCGACAATACAATGGCTTTTCCGTTTATGGTAATCGATCGGCTTACGGCCAATACCGATTACTTGCTTGTGTACTCGGGACAACAGGCTTCGGTTAACCTGCTGCAAAACGATATTTATACCCTCCCGCTTGATATTATGCTGATTGATTTTCCTGTGAAAAGTGTAGCTGTTAACAATTCGTCGTTTAATTTGCAAAGCAACGGTACGCTGATTTACGATGCCGACCCCGATTTTATAGGGCAGGATAGTTTGTGTTATGTAATTACAAACGAACTTGGTGCCGATACTGCTACCATATACATTACAATCGACCCCTTTGTTAACCTTACTTTGCTTACAAGTTGTGCCGACGAAAAACCCTTTTACTCGTGGCAGGTCGATGTGGTGGGTACTACAATCGATCAAATTAGCCTTACTCTCGAAAATATGGCTAACGAAATTGTCGAATTGCATAGCAATGTGCCCTTAAGCGGACAAAATCAGTGGCCGGGAATTACCGAAACAGGCGCGTATCCTATCTGGAATATACCACCCGAAAATGCAAGCCTTACAGTTACACTCGATTACGAATTTGAGTTGGGGCAACGAACCCAAACACATACGCTCGATGCTCCAAACTGCCATATAAACCGCGTGTTTGCAAATTGGGATAGTTTTACCGTATACGGATATACTCCTCTCGAGATTTTGGCAAACGATGTTGATCCCGATGGCGACAATATCGATCCTCAGTCGGTTGAGCTTTATACCGACCCCGATAATTTGGGGCCCTACTTTGGGCGTGTTAGCATTAACCCCGACGGTACAATCAATTATATGCCCGATGCCGGTTACTCAGGACGCGACTCGTTTATTTACAGGGTGTGCGATACCAACCCCGATGTTGCCTGCGATACTGCCATTGTAAAAATCGATGTAAAATGGTCGGGACGTATTGTTGCCAATACCGATTATTATTATTTGTATACCAATTACCCAAAAGATTTGCATATTACCGAAAACGACTATGCACAACAAAACGGAATCGATTATTCGGAAACCGATATACTGACTTTGCCACAACACGGAACTGCTACCATGTTATCTGGTGGGGTGGTAAACTATGTTCCCGATACAAACTACCGGGGCCTCGATTCGTTTGAGTACCGTATTTGCACAATCGACGAGCCCATAGCCTGCGATAATGCATGGGCTGTGTTGCATATTGGCGACAATCAGTGTGTTGTTGCTCAGCAAATTGACACGTTTACTGCAGTTCAAAATACATTGGATATCGACCTGGCCTTGTATGTTTCCGATTTCGAAAACGAAATTGATACACGCTCGGTTGAAATTGTTGAGCAGCCCGCAAACGGGCGCGCGTTTTCAAGTCCGGGTTTTGTAATTTCGTATACTCCCGGGAATTTATACGCCGGACCCGACTCGTTTGTGTACCGTGTGTGCGATGCTGGTGAGCCGCAATGTTGTACTACATCAACGGTTTATGTCGATGTAAGAGATATGAATGAGCCGGTAGTGGCTTTGCCCGACTATGGTATTACCGAGTACGAAACACAAACAATTGTTGAGGTTTTGGCAAACGATTACGATCCCGATGGCGAAATCGACCTGCAAAGTTTCGAAATTACACGTTTACCACTTAACGGCATGGTAGTATTAAATGCCGACAATACAATCAGTTATATTCCAAACAATGAGTTTGATGGCGACGATACATTCGAATACATTGTGTGCGATAACGGGCCAATTGTTTCGTGCGATACTGCTTTAGTTACCATTACTGTTGAACCCGATAAAACCGTACGGGCTATCGACGATTATGTGACTCTGGGTATCGATCAGGTGGTGAATTTTGATGTGCTGGCAAACGATTTAGGAGAGTTTGAGCGTACATCGCTTTACATGGTTACAGAGCCCGAAAGAGGATATGCAAACATTGAGTCGGACTGGACTGTAACTTATCGGCCCGATTTTGAATACACCGGACTCGACTCGTTTATATATCATGTGTGCGATGCAAATTTGGTGTGCGACTCGGCACGTGTTACACTCAGTGTGATTGATATCATTGATCCGCCGCAATTGTTTACCCCAAATAACGATGGCGATAACGATGAATACATTATACGAGGGCTCGAAAAATATCCCGACAACACATTTATTGTATATAACCGTTGGGGGAATGTTGTGTATAAAAAGGATGCATATTACGATCATTGGGATGGTTATTCGAATGTTTCGGGAGCTATAGGCCAAAAAGAACTTCCCGTGGGAGTTTATTACTATATATTACGTTACGATGGCGGAAAAGAAAAAGCCGGTGCGCTGTTTCTTGAACGATAAAACATGTTTATGAGTAAATTTTTCCGACATATTGTTTTAGGCTTTGTAATGCTTGTTTCGGTAAGTACTTACGCTCAGCAAGATCCCTTGTTCACTCAGTATATGAACAACCCGGGCTTAATTAATCCTGCCTATGTCGGAAGTTTTAGCCATGTAAACGTAAATGCCATTATGCGCGAACAGTGGATTGGCGTTGACTGGCGGCCAACAACAATTTCGGTTTCGGTGGGGTCGCCTTTTTACGATTATAAAGTAGGTGTAGGGTTTACTATGATTAACGATCAGATAGGCCCCCTGTCGCAAACAGGTATTTATTTTGATTATGCTTATCATGTCGAAATAAATCCCACTTCGCGATTTTCGCTGGGATTAAAAAGCGGGTTTAATTATTTTCAGAAAGACTTGCGTCCCTTATCAACTTTTGAGTTTGATTATTGGGTAAACAGCTCACCGCAGTTTTCAAAATTTTTATGGAATACCGGCATTGGTGCATATTATTACAACAACTTTATGTTTGCCGGAGTGTCGGTTCCAAAGCTTTTTCGTAATTCGTTAAATTCAACCGATGTTGTGAATTACGAGGTTGTAGGGCGCGAAGAACGACATGTATATTTCACTGCAGGGTCGGTGTTTGATATAAACCCAATTCTGAAATTAAAACCTACTTTAATGTACCGTATGGTAAGTGGTGCTCCGTTTTCGATCGAAACTACGGCAACACTCATATTTTACGAACGATTATGGACAGGTTTGTCGTATCGCTTTGGCGGTGCTATTGGCGTTCATGCCCGTTTCGAGATTCAGCCGGGTATTCAAATCGGATATTCGTTCGACTATAACAATTCACGATTAGTATCACACAATAGCGGATCGCACGAATTGTTTTTCTCGTACACCATTGTGCCACGGGGAGAACGTATTCTGTCGCCTCGTTATTTTTAACGATAATTCCTCTGTTTTTTCAATTTTTGTTTTCCTCAATTAAAAAAAAGTGTAGCTTTTCCTCCTCCGTTTCGGGGGAGGTTTTTTTTATAAATACTTGCAATGTTGTACGGTAAATGACAAAAAATATTAAAATGATTTGTAAAACCAGCATAAAACACTGATTATCTGATTGGGCTAAAGCCCGGATTCGCAGTTGTATATCAGTTACTCCGGACTTACCGCATGCCGCCCGAAGTTATAGCAGTGGTGTAAGCCCGTGGCTATTGAAAGGCCTATAAGACAGGGGTTTTAGCCCAATTTCATTAATTTTTACCCAGCACTATTGTTTAAATATTATTATCTTTACCGTACAATACTTAATTAAACTAAAAATTCAATTATACAATATTTAATAATAGAGCAACTTTTTATATTTTTAGAAAAAACTACACCATCATGCTCGTAAAAACATATGGAAGTGCCGTACAAGGCATTGATGCTATTACCATTACTATTGAAGTAAATGTAAGTCGTGGAATTAAGTTTCATTTAGTAGGATTACCCGACAGTGCTGTGCGCGAGAGTCAGCAGCGCATCGACTCGGCTTTGCGCGAAACAGGTTACCGTATTCCCAATTACAAAGTAATTATCAATATGGCTCCGGCCGATATCCGCAAAGAAGGTTCGTCGTACGATTTGCCTTTGGCTATAGGTATACTTGCGGCTTCGGAACAAATAAACCCCGATAAATTAAGCCGGTACATTATTATGGGTGAGCTCTCGCTCGATGGGAGTGTGTTGCCTGTGAAAGGGGTTTTGCCAATAGCCATTAAAGCCCGCGAAGAGGGGTTCGAAGGGTTTATATTGCCAAAACAAAATGCCCGCGAAGCTGCAGTAGTCGATAATTTAAAAATATATGGCGTTGACAATATTCGCGAAGTGATTGATTTTATTGACGGAAAAACAGAGCTTGAACAAACAATTGTTGATACGCGCAAGGAGTTTTTTGAAAACATTATGGTTTCCGACATCGATTTTTCGGACGTAAAGGGGCAGGAAAATGTAAAACGTGCACTTGAGGTTGCAGCAGCCGGTGGGCATAATATTATTATGATAGGGCCTCCGGGCTCGGGAAAAACCATGCTGGCCAAGCGCATACCGTCTATTTTACCCCCTTTTAGTTTGCACGAAGCTCTCGAAACAACAAAAATACATTCGGTAGCCGGGCTTTTAAACGGCAATACATCGTTAATGACCAGCCGTCCATTCAGATCACCGCACCATACAATATCGGATGTTGCCTTAGTTGGAGGCGGTACTTATCCGCAACCCGGAGAAATATCGCTGGCGCATAATGGAGTATTGTTTTTGGATGAGTTGCCTGAGTTTAAGCGAACAGTGCTCGAAGTTATGCGGCAACCCCTCGAAGACAGACATATTACCATATCGAGAGCAAAATTTTCGGTAGAGTATCCCGCAAGTGTTATGCTTGTCTCGAGCATGAATCCTTGTCCGTGTGGTTACTACAACCATCCTACCCGCGATTGTGTGTGTGCTCCGGGTATGGTTACAAAGTACCTTAACCGCATATCGGGGCCTTTGCTCGATCGCATTGATATTCACCTTGAAGTTATTCCTGTGCCTTTTGATAAACTCTCGGCTCAACCTCCTACCGAGCCCAGCGCACAAATACGGCAGCGGGTTATTGCTGCCCGCCAGGTTCAGGCACGGCGCTTTGCCGATAACGAAGGTGTATATTGTAATGCACAAATGAGTTCAAAAATGCTCAGGCAGTATGCAAGCCCCGATGCAGCAGGTTCTGAAATTTTGAAAACAGCAATGAACAAACTGGGATTATCGGCCAGGGCATACGACCGCATACTTAAAGTTGCACGCACCATTGCTGATCTCGAAGACGAAGACAATATTCTGGCACATCATCTCTCCGAAGCAATACAGTATCGAAGCCTCGACCGTGAAAGCTGGGGTGAACAATAAATTTTGCAAAAAAAATGTTTTCGATGTATAGTATATATTGTATGCTTTGTACAATTTTTGCATATTTGTAACACCTTTATGCACTATTAATGAATTAATATTCGTTATGTGCAAGTTCTTGATTTTGTTGTGTATAGTTCGTTAAAATGATGGTTTGGATGAATTATTAAAAACTTGTTAATTATTTCTTAATTTTTTTTTCATCCTAAATTTGGAAAATAAGGTTGAATAAATTACCTTCAACCCCTGAAAACACGAGTAAATTTGATTTATCAAACACTTACTGTTAATAACTAATATTCATTTAAAATTTTTTAGACTATGAAAAAAGTTTACTTAGTAATGATCGCGATCTTTGTAGCTTACTCATTTGCAAGTGCTCAAGATCCTAATTTAGTGATTCCTAAAAATGGTGCAGCAACTGTTGATGCTCTTTTTGATGACGATGACCCATGGCAAGCTGAAAACTGGGTAGAGTATGGCGTTCTTGACAAAGAAAGTAACACAACTGTAGGTACAACTGCTCAATGGCAAGCTTCATGGAACGACGATGTTATTTCATTTATTATTGAAGTAAATGACGATACTCCAAACTTTGACGCTACTGTTATTGATCAAACACACGAAAGAGACAATGTTGAGTTGTTCTTGTGGATGTCAGCCGAAGAACCTGAATCTGCTGATTATGATGCTGCTACATGGCAAATCAGACTTCACAGAAGTGGAACAGGTGTTGGTGAAGACGGAACCCTTGGTATCGATGGTGGTACAGGTGGTGACTTTGCACTTCTTACTGAAGCTGCTGAATTTGAAGTTTACGACGAAACTACAAAGTATACTCTCGAAGTTAGTTTCCCATTTGACGTATTGGCTGGTGGTTTAGGTTGGACTCCTGCTGATGAGTTCTTCTACATGCACACGGGTGTTGGTGACAATACAACTGGTGAAGCTGGTGGTCGTACCCAACAAATTTTCTGGTTATCACACGATGAGGACGTAATGTGGAATAACAAAACAACTTTCAAACTCGTTCAACTTGGTGAAGCTACTGTAGGTATCGAAGACCAAATGAGTAAAATCAATGCTTCTGCTTATGTTTACAACAACGAATTGAAACTTAAAAACGTTGAAGGTAATGTAGCTATCTACAATATCAACGGTTCGTTAGTGAAAAAAGCAGTTGTTAGCCAAGGACAAAACTCTATGGACATTTCAGATCTTAAATCTGGTGTTTATGTTGTAAAAGCTAAAAACCTTGCTACAAGAATTGTAAAGTAATTTAGTACAACACAATATTAAAAAAAGGTTGCTTATTTAAGCAGCCTTTTTTTAATTGTTGTTATTTTTACACCCGAATTATACGTTTTATTGATATACAATACAATATTTTATTTTGAATTATTTTACTTATAAAAATTCACTGTTGTCCGGTAAATGACACAAAGTATTAAAATGGTTTAAGAATTCAGCATAAATTACCGACTATCAGATTGGGCTAAAGCCCAGGTTCGTAGTTATACATCAGTTACCCCGGGGCTATTGAAATCCCTATAAAACAGGGAGCTTTAGCCCAATTTTATTTATTTTTACCGGAAATTGTTGATAAAAATTAATTAATGTATTGTAGTGAAAGCTTGTTGCCTTGTGTTTGAAATGTAACCATTACTGGATAATGTATACAATTTTTTTTTTTGAATATTTATATAATTAAAGTATAAAATAGCCTTTTTTCAATTCGTAAATGCTTGTATCGTGAAACAAAAAAACCGCACACAACCCAAAATCAGTACGTCAAAAAAAATAGTCTTTAATGCTATTTTTATAGTGTTTGCTCTTATCGTGTTAGGGCTTGTTGAACTAAGTCTCAGACTGTTCGATTATGGTGCTGATATGTCGCTTTTTATCGAATCGGAAAAATATCCCGGATATTACGAGGTTAACAAAGATGTAAACCTGCGTTACTTTTCGAAAACAATAAATACCAAACCGGGTAACGATATTTTTTTGAAAAACAAAACTGACAATACTTGCCGAATTTTTGTTTTTGGCGGATCAACAGCAAAAGGTTATCCTTATCAAATAAATAATTCGTTTTCGAGAATTTTGCATTTTCGCTTAAACGATGCTTTTCCTCATAAAAATATCGAAGTGGTAAATCTAAGTGCTTCGGCTATAAATAGTTTTACTTATGTTGATATTATTGATGAAGTTTTAGAATACAAACCCGATTTGATTCTTTTGTACGGAGGACATAACGAATATTACGGAGCTATGGGTGCAGCTTCGAACGAAAGTTTTGGAAATTCGCAATTTGTAAAGCGTTTGCGTCTGAAAATCAGCAAGCTAAAGCTTTTTCAGCTCATTCAGAATACAAGCCGAAAAGTACAGTATGCATTAAGCAATACAAACGATGATGCTACGCAAACTCTGATGCAGCGTATTGTTAAAGATACCGACATTGTGTATAAATCGGATAAATACGAGCAGGGGCTTAAGCAGTTCGAAAGCAACATACATTATTTTGTAAAAAAAGCTGTAAAAAACGATGTGCCGGTTGTACTAAGCGAGTTGGTTTCGAATGTACGCGATCAAAAACCATTTCAGTCAATCAAAAACACAAACTATCCAACAGCCGATAGTATATATCGTAAGGCACAAAGTTTTGATAGAGAAGGTGATTACTCTAAGGCAAACACAAGTTATGTTTATGCAAAAGATTTAGATGCAATACGGTTTAGAGCCCCCGAAGATTTCAATACAATATTGCATTCTGTAGCACGGAAATACGAAATTCCTATTGTTCCGATGATTCAATTTTTCGAGAATGAATCGAAAAATACGATTATTGGCAACGATCTTATGATCGATCACTTGCATCCAAATATTGATGGTTATTTTGTAATGGCCGATGCTTTTTTTGCTACCCTTAAAGCAAATCAGTTTATTGAAAAACAGTGGGATGAAACACGAATAAAACCATCGGCATATTACCGCAATACATGGGGTTTTACTGCCCTCGACAGTTTGGTGGCTAATTTAAATGTACAATCGCTTAAAGCCGGCTGGCCTTTTAAACCCGAAGGCACCGTTAATCTGTTTATCGAAACCTATGAACCTGAGAGTTATCTCGATTCGATTGCATACCGCTATGTAAGCAACGGAGGTATTTATATTGAAGATGAGCACATTAAGCTGGCAAAAATGTATGCTTCGATAAAACAGTATCAAAAAGCATTTAACGAATATCTTGCTGTGGTTCGATTGCATCCGTATTTGTCGAATTTATATTACGATGCAGCAAAATATTTAATTTATCAGAAAAAATACGAACAGGCACATGCTTTTTTGCATTCGGCACCGGGCTTTGCCAAAGGGCCTGAGTTTTATTATATGTCGGGGATATTGAACCTCGATTTAGACAATGAAGAGCAGGGAATTGTTGAATTAAAAAAAGCTCTTGAACTCAACGACAGTTCGTTTGATAAAATACTTGCTTACAGGCCGCTTGAGTATGCCTATACACGAAATGGCGATTCCCTTGCACTTGAGCAGTTAAAGGAAGAATATCCTCAGTTGGCTTTTGAAAGCAGCAATGCCGGAAAAACGCAAAAGATTGAGCAGAAACTTACACCCGACCAATCAGTACAGCTTGCCAAAAAATACCTTGAAAACAAAGATGTTGATAAAGCAAAAGAGTTGTTGTTGCTTGTAACTCAAAAACACAAAACTTTCGAGGCTCTTAAACTTTTAGGTAAGGTGCATTATATCGAAAAAGATTACACAAATGCATACAGGGTTTTAGGACAAGCTTACAATATCAACAATACCGATGTTGAGCTACTGGTACATTATTATTTATTGTGTAACAAATATAATAATACCGATGAGGCAAAACTCATACTCGATAAATTGCGTGAATTGAATTTTGATGACGAAAGAATCGAAAAACTTAAACAAGTATCTCTGTAAAATCAAAAGCAGAGACATGTTTAAAATCTTTTTGTACTTTTAGTGTGTTTTATGCTGAACTAAAAGCGGGCATTGTTATGTTGCAAATTATTTGCTTTTAGCTGTAAGAGAATTTTGATTTAATCTGAAATATTGTTGTTATGCGCAAATCGAACAATAAACTTATTGCTTTTATACTTCCTGTTTCTCTGTTTATTCTTTTTCTTAGTGTGTTTGAAACCGGTTTGGTTCATTTTTATCAACAAACAGGTTTTTATGCCGACCAAACAGTATTCAATCAATATTTGAGTTTCCCGGGAGGCTTAAGCGAATATTTCTCGATATGTTTATTCCAGTTTTCGATCAATAATTTTGCCGGTGCATTGCTTTATACAATTATGTTTGTATTGTTAATGTATTTTATCCGCCAATTGTTGTTGTTTGATAAATCGAAAAAGCAATGTTCAATATTTGAGTATGCCCCGTTAGTTTTAGCTGTATTTTTGGTGGCCGATTATTCGTTTTACATGCATTATTTGGTCATGCTTAATTTAATGCTTGCGCTTGTTTTTGTGTATAAAAAACTGATAATTAAGCAGTATAATATTGTTCGTTTTGCTGTTTTATTGTTTGTATTGCAGGCTGTTGCATATTTTTTATTCGGAGGCTTTGTTTATATTGTTTTTGGTTCAACCCTTTTTATTTTGAGTATAATCGATTCTCGTGGGCGTCATCCCGTAAAATGGTTGCTTTTACTTGTTTTTACAACATTTATTCCATTGCTAGCTGCTTATACATTCTATAATATACGTATCGACGATGCTTATTTCAGAATCCAGCCTTATTTAGATTTTAATTCGGCGAACTACGGGTTGTATGCATTGTATGTGCTTGTGCCCTTTGTGATGCTGGTTGAATATTTATTGTATACAATGAATAAATATACAGCAAAACAAATTGTATTGAATTATGCAGCTAATATTGTGGTTTTGGGGTGCGTTATTTTTGTGTTTTTTATAAATTTTGATTTTACCGAAAAACAAAAAACACAAATCGATTATTGGGCCTATTATGAAAAATGGGATAAAATACTTGCATTATCCGAAGAGCTCGATTCCGGAGAGCGTATTATCAATTTTCAAACCAACAGAGCACTGTATCACACAGGTCGGCTTCCGTATAAAATGTTCGACTACCCTCAACCCTGGGGAGTCGATGGACTTATTCTTACACGTCATATAGCACAAGATGTGTATTTGCCAACAACCGAGTTGTTAATTGATATGGGGTTTATTACCGAGGCTGTTCATTGGGCAAACGAATCGATATCGCGATACGAATATTCGCCCTTTGTTGTTGAGCAATTGGTTATAGCAAATATTGTTCAGCACGATTATGTTGCTGCAGCAATGTATGTTGATATTCTCGATAACTATTTGTTTTTTGGATCAAAAGCAAAAAAATACAGAGCAATGATTGAAAATGATCGCCCCTCGGATCAGTTGCTGGACTTACGAAAGAATATGCCAGGGAACAATTTCAGGGTAAGTCAAAACAAACCCGAGTATAATCTTGTACAATTGCTTATCGATAATCCAAACAATAAAATTGTGTACGAATACCTGATGTCGTACTTTTTATTATCGAATAATCTCGATTTGTTTATCGAATTTTTTGAATATGGCCAAAATATGCAATACCCCGATATTCCGCGTGTTTATCAGGAGGCTTTAATGTTGTATATGTATCAATTGCAGCGGCAAAACAAACAAATTCCACGAATACATATTGATAAGGATGTGCAAACAAATTTTTTCGAATACATCAAAACTCTTAACGAAAATAAAGGAAACTTAAACGAGGCTAAAAGTGTATTGAAAGAAAAATTCGGGAATACATATTGGTATTATGTGAATTATGAAAGCCCGGTTACATTGCAGCGTGAAATTTTACACCAATAATTGTGTCTTTGATTTATATACTTTAGTATTGGCTTGAAATATTTAATAGTTTAGTTCGACATTATAAATGATTCATTTGTCATGAGAAATATATTTTTTTTATTATTGATTGCAATTGTAAGCTCGTGTAATACTGCGGCACCAAAAATTGACGGGGCAACACAACTTGATAACACTCCTTCAATTTTTCCTCAGTACGATTCGGTGTGTATACCTCCGAATATTGCTCCTTTAAATTTTTTAATCGACGAAGAAGGAGTGGGGTATTACGTAAAAATTGACGGAGAAAAATCAGATCCGGTACATATTTCACAAAAATCGGCTAAAATAAATATCCCAATCAAAAAGTGGAATAAGCTTTTAGAAAGCAATCGCGGAGGTAAAATCGCACTTTCTGTGTATGTAAAATCAAAATCGGGTGCATGGAAACAATATGCGCCAATGCAAATGTTTATTGCCGATCACGAAATTGACAATACTCTTGTATATCGTATTATTAATGTCGGATATATTCTTTGGAACAGAATGGGCATATATCAGCGGAATTTGCAAAATTTTGATGAAAAGCCGATTATGCTGAACCGAAACAGCGATGGAAATTGTATGAATTGCCACTCGTTTAGTTCAAACCGCCCCGATTATTTTATGTTTCATATGCGTGGGCAATACGGCGGAACCATTATTTCGACTCCCGATTCGACATTTAAAATTAACACAAAAACAGATTATACCCTTGCAGCAGGAGCTTATCCGGCTTGGCATCCCGGAGGAAAATATATTGCGTACTCGGTAAATACTATCCGACAGTTTTTTCACAGTGTTTCAAAAGATAATGAAGTGTTTGATAAAGCATCGGACATAATAATATACGATATCGAAAAAGATATGGTACTTACACATCCTTCGGTAGCTACCAGGCAACGCGAATCGTTGCCTAATTGGTCGCCCGACGGAAAACACCTTTACTTTTGCAGGGCAGCATCGTTTTACGATACTCTGGCATACAACGAGGTTCAATACGATTTACTCCGTATTGCTTTTGATACTCAAACCAACACCTGGGGCGAAATTGATACAGTGCTGATGGCTTCGCAAGTTGGAGGAACAATTACCTTTCCCCGAATGTCGCCCGATGGTAAATATATGCTCTTTACTACTGCATCGCATGGATATTTTACAATTTATAATCGTACAAGCGACCTTAAGCTATACGATTTCGAAAACGATACCATTATTGACTATCCATACAATAGTAATACTGTCGACAGTTATCATCAGTGGTCGAGCAATGGTCGCTGGATTGTTTTCAGCAGTAAACGTATTGACGATCTTACCACACGGCCGTTTATTTCGTATATCGACGAAAAGGGTCAGGCATATCGTCCATTTGTACTTCCACAAAAGGATCCGGCATTTTATAAAACGTTTGCACTTAACTACAACCGGCCCGAACTGGTAAAGGAATCTGTTGATTTGAAAAACAGAAAACTCTTTGATGCCGTTAAGTCCGATGCCGCAAATGTGCAGTTTGACACAAACATTGATGTTGATGCTTTAACCGGAGCTACCGAAGCCGAAAAAATTCAATCGTTGCACTAAGGTGTCTTTCCTGAATACAGATTCATTTGAAAGCTACAATTCAATGTTTTTTTGAGTTTGAATGAGGTATGAACATATATCTCTGTGTTAAGAAAAAACGTTTATTTCTGCTTTCTAAAAAATACTCAGTATACAAAAAAATCACACTATTTTTTAGTATATAATAATTGTATGTAAGCAATGCACTTATAAAGATATTTGCAAATATTTCTCATAATCAATTTGATATTCGGTTATTTTTAATGATATAAACATGTCAGAGTGATATAAAATAGAAACAAAAACAAGTTTTTGATTTATATACACACGGATAATTAAATGTTAAAATCGTGAAATAAATCGATTTTGAATTTCTTTTATGAATTTTTTTATATCTTAGCGTAAAAATTACACATATACTTGTTTGAGTTTTATTGCAAGTATAAAGGGTACAATATTTGAAGGTAAAGGTGCCACAAGTAAAGTTATTTGAAATGCTGTTTCTGTTTGTATTGAAAGCAATACGATGTTTTTACTGTTAATTCTACATTGCAGGGAGGTTGATATACATCAATCGATCAGAATTTTTTTTAACATGAAAAATCGAATTTTAAAAATTTAATAGTGTACTATTTACATAAACTAATAATTTATACGAATTAATTGATACTTTCTATTTAATTGCTAAATCTATATTTATTTAACTATGAAAAATCTTTTTTTGAAACTACAAAGCACATGCAGATGCTTTTATCTGAAAAAAGCTTTTGCACTGTTTATGTTGGTTGCACTCACAGTATTTACTGTGTCGGCAAATCAACAAACGCGCAAAACAATCCGCGGAAAGGTTACTGATGCTCTAAACAGCGAAGCCCTACCCGGAGCTACTATTTTAGAAAAGGGTACCAACAACGGAACAGTTACCGACATTGACGGTAATTTTTCGCTACAGGTAGCCAACAACAGTACAATTGTTGTATCGTATGTATCGTACAAAAGTCAGGAAGTTTCTACCGAAGGAAGTGAATTCTTCGATGTAGCCTTAGAGCTCGATGTAGTAGGAGTTGAAGACGTTGTTGTAATTGGATACGGAACAGTAAAAAAGAGTGACTTAACAGGAGCAGTTGCCTCGGTATCGTCTGACGATATTCGTTCAAATATTGGTTCAGGAGTCGATCAGGCTTTACAAGGACGTACAGCCGGAGTAACCGTTACTTCAAACTCGGGAACACCGGGTTCATCACCAACGGTTCGTGTACGTGGTATGGGTACAATTACAAATCCAAATCCATTTTATGTTGTTGATGGAGTGCCTGTTTCGGCCGAATCGGTTGGGATGTTAAACCCCGGCGATATTGAGTCGATGGAAGTATTAAAAGATGCTTCGGCAGCAGCTATTTACGGTGCTCGTGCAGCTAACGGTGTAATTCTTATTACTACCCGCAAAGCACAATCAGGTAAATCGAATGTTACCATTGATGCTTATATAGGTATCCAAAGTGTAGCTAAAAAATACGATATTATGAATGCTACCGATTGGGTAACTTATCGTAATGCTGCAGGCCAGCCTTGGAAAGATAGTTCGGCTGTTGAAAGCACCGATTGGCAAGACGAAATATTCCGTCAGGCTGTTGTAAATAACTTACAGGTATCGTTCTTAAACGGAACCGAAAAACTTAACAGTGCTATTATTGGTAGCTATTTTAAACAAGAAGGTATTGTTAAGGGGTCGGATTACGAACGTTTTACAATGCGTGTAAATACAAACTCAAAAGTAAAACCCTGGTTAACTGTTGGCGAAAATATTGGTATCAGCCATTCGGTTCAAAACATTATTCCTGAACAAAACGAATGGAGTTCGGTAATTATTCAGGCCTTAACAATGGACCCTACAACGCCTGTTTACGACGACGACGAAAACCATATGGGATCGCTTAACAACAACATTACAAACCCTGTTGGTTTAATTGAGCGTAACCATAACGTGATGAAACGTGACCAACTGCTTGGTAGCGCATTTATCGAAATACGTCCCTTGCCCTGGTTAACTTTTAAATCGAGTGTTGGTTTAGAAGTGAATAAATACAACAACGAACAGTTTACTCCAATTTTCTACGAATCGGTAACTGTTAACAGCAGCAATACTTCGTTGTTTCACGGCGATTTTTCGATGAATTCTCTTTTGCTTGAGCAATTGCTTACTATGCAAAAATCATTTAACAACCACAATGTGCAGTTTTTGATGGGTTATACCCGCCAAAACAGTTCGTACAGATTAAATATGCGCCAGATTAATGGTGTTCCAACCAGCCCCGATTTATGGCTGATCTCGAACGGTGAAGCTGCATCGCTTATGTACGAAGATGTTGCCGGTTTATTAAATGTTCCCGGTGGATTAAACGGAACTCCTTACGATGCATCGATGATTTCGTACTTAGCTCGTTTGATTTATTCGTTTAATAACAAATACGATGTTACCGCCTCGGTTCGCCGCGATGGTTCAAGTAAATTTGGTGCTGCTAACCGTTGGGGTAACTTCCCTTCGTTTGCTGCAGGCTGGAAAATTAGCGAAGAATCGTTCTTCCCCGAAAATAATGTTCTCAATTTTGCCAAGTTGCGTGCAGGTTGGGGAAAATTAGGAAACCAGGAAATTGGTGACTATGGTGCATTTACAAGTGTATCGTATGGTAATAAATATACTTTCGGACAATACGGACAACAAGCATCGTATCCCGGAGGTGCACCTCGCGGATTTGCTAACGCAGGTTTGAAATGGGAAGAAACTGTTCAAACAAACATTGGACTCGACCTGTTGATGTTTAACTCAAAAATGAACATTAATTTTGACTATTTTAACCGTTTGACCGACGACATGCTTGCACAGGTACCTGTACCAAACATTTCGGGTATTCAGGATGCTCCTTTTACCAACGCAGGTGCTGTTGAAAACAAAGGTTGGGAACTTAATGCCAGCTATCGCGACCGCGATAACGAATTGAAATGGATGGTAGGAATGAATCTTGGCCATGTTGAAAACGAAGTGCTTCGTTTAGGTAGCGATCAGCCAATTCCATCAGCATCGTTCCGTGCTGCCGATTATATTGCACGCACCGAAGTTGGAATGCCAATTGCTTATTTTTATGGTTTCGAAGTTGAAGGTTTATATCAAACTCAGGAAGAGATTGACCAGCTTGATGCTAAAGCACAAGAAATTCTTGGCGACGAAAGAGCCAGTTACGATAACCGTAAAGCACAACCCGGTGATGTTAAAATTCGTGACGTTAATGAAGACGGAATAATTAATGCTGAAGACAAAACATTTATTGGTAGCCCACACCCCGATTTAACGTATGGTGTTAACCTCGAACTTGAATATAAAGGCTTTGACTTAAGTGTATTCGGACAAGGAGTATACGGAAACGAAATCTTTATGGCCACATTGTATTATTTGCAAAGTGGTGATGGTTACTGGAATGTGCTGAACTCGGCAATGGATTACTGGAAAGGCGAAGGCGACGATACAAATGTTCCGGTTATTCCCGGATCGGTTGAGCAAAACAAACGTATTTCTGATCGTTATATCCGTGATGGTAGTTACTTCAGGATTAAAAATATACAGTTAGGTTATACATTGCCTGATCAATTGACCGAAAAAATCGGCTTTGAAAATATTCGGATATATGCTACCGGACAAAACTTATTGTCCTTCCATAAATACGAAGGATTTGATCCTGAAATTGGTGTAGGTAACAGTCAGGGAGGTGACATTACTCAACGCGGATTGCTCGATATTGGTATCGACCGTGGTATGTATCCTTTGGCTAAAACCATTTCGTTTGGAATCAATATGACTTTTTAATCGTTAATTGAAAAAAATAATCTTATGAAACGAATATATTATTTAATTATAGCTTTCTCGTTGTTTTTATTTGCATGCAACGAAGAAGAATTCCTTGATCAAAAGCCACATACTCCAACTGATTTCGGTTTTTATACATCCGAAGATGGAGCAATTCAAGGGATTAACGCTGCGTACGATGTTTTGCAGCTTGGAGAACAACTCGGACGTGTTGAACTTTTTGGTACAGTATGCTCAGGCGATGCTATGGCCGGTGGTGAACCCGGTGGTGGTGACCAGTCGTCTTTGCAAGATATGATGAAATTTAGTTTTATAACTACAAACTCATATTTTATCAATTATTGGAGAGCTCTTTACCGTGGTATTTATCGCTGTAATCTTGTATTGTATTACTTAAAAGATCCTGTTGAAAATTTTGACGAAGGACTGCGTAATCGTCTCTTAGGTGAGGCTACATTTTTGCGCGGGCTTTTACACTTTAAACTTGTAACATTTTATGGTGGATATCCTCAGTTGCAATCAACATTTAATAACGAACTCAAAGGTGTTCCTTTTATCGATCATGTTTTGCTTCAGGAAGAATGGAACCAGGAGCGTCCCGAACTTGATTATACATGGGAGCGTATTGAAGACGATTTTGCAGCTGCAGCCGATTTACTGCCAGCTAGCTACGAAGGAGCAAATGTTGGACGCGCAACAAGTGGCGCTGCTAAATCGATGTTGGCTAAAACTTACCTCTATCAGGAAAAATGGCAGGAAGCTTATGATGCTGCAAAAGAAGTGATTAACTCAGGGCAGTATTATCTTATTGGTGAAGATGGACAGCAACAAGAATTTGAAATTACACGTTTAGGTAAAAATGGTGAGTTTCAGGCAACTGTGCCTGCTTATAAGTGGATATGGCAGCCCGAAGCAAACAATTGTGCCGAAAGTATTTTTGATGTTCAGCATTTTCAAGAAGGTGCTGCAACTTACCCCGAAGGACAAGAAGGAAACCTCTTGCCTCAGTATTATGGTATTCGTGCTGTAAAAGCTTACGGTTTATCAGGTGGCGAATTTGTTGAAATGGACGTTGAAGTATTTTGGGGTTTTATTCTTCCTACAAAATATTTTGTCGAAACTGCATATCGTGATGCTCAGGGAATGGATGGAGACAAAATTCTTGATCCCCGATTTAAGTATTCGGTTATGACAGCCGATACTAAGGTTCCTTTTTATTATTCGAACGAAGAATTGCGTGAAGAATTTCCCGATTCGGCATATTTCTCACCGTATTTTAATAACCCGGCAACAGGGTATGCTACCTGGAAATATTTTACCGATCCGTATTTTGATGTAAATGCACAATCGTTAGGCGACAGGCCTCAAAATCAGAAATATTTCCGCTTTGCCGATTTATTACTTATTGGTGCCGAAGCTGCTGTTCATATTGGACAAAATGCCGACGCTCTTGAGTGGGTTAATCGTGTACGTACACGTGCTCGTAACTCTGGTAATACCGGATTTCCTAAAAATCTTTCGGCTGTTACTCTTGATGATGTTTACGCCGAACGTAGGGTAGAGCTCGCTTTCGAAGGACATCAGTTTTTTGATATTATGCGTACCGGACGTGCTCAAAAAGTACTTAAAGAAGATGCTATGCAATATGCCGTTACCTCTAATCCGGGTATGGACGAAGTACAAGAGCAATATGGTGAAAATTTTGTTATCGGACGTAACGAAGTTTGGCCTATTCCTCAATCTGAAATTGATAATACCAATGGTATGATCACTCAGAATCCCGGCTATTAATAGTTTACAAAATATGATATGTGTTAGGGGGAACATTTTTGTTCCCCCTTTTTTTTTATATATTTTTACTGTTCGGCAAAATCAGTTTTAATCGTTCAATTATCGGGTTAGTTTTTTTTCTCTCGTGCATTAATCTTAATTTTATACATCAATAAAAAATACGGCAATGTCAAAATTCGAAGAGTGGAAAAAAGAAGCTTATAAACCCAATGAAGATTTTAAATATCTGAACAAAGGGAGTGATTTTATTGACGAAGATCTAATCAATTCAGCTTTAGAGCAAAATTGTGAAGCTTCGGCTGCTGAAATCCGACAAATTATTGAAAAAGCGAAAAGTATACAATCGCTTACACTTGCCGAAACAGCAAAACTGATGCATGTAAGCGATTCGGGGTTATGGAACGAAATTTTTACTGCTGCACTCGAAATTAAGCGTAAAGTGTACGATAACCGCATTGTGTTTTTTGCTCCTTTGTATTGTGCAAATTTGTGTGTTAACAATTGTGCCTATTGTGGTTTCCGATCGGAGAATAAAGACGAAGTACGCAGAATACTCTCACCCGATGAAGTGATAAAAGAAACCGAATCGGTGCTCGATAACGGCCATAAGCGTATGATTATGGTGTATGGCGAGCATCCGCAAAGCGATATCAACTATATGGTTGATACCATTAAAGCTGTATATTCAGTTGAACGTAAGGCTCCTGTAAGTGGACGTTCAACTTCAATAAGAAGGGTAAACATTAATGCAGCACCTATGACTGTTGCCCACCTTAAAAAATTAAAGCAGGCCGGTATTGGAACTTATCAGGTTTTTCAGGAAACATATCATAAAGAAACGTATGCGAAAGTACATCCCCAAAACACTATTAAAGGCGACTATCAATGGCGATTGTATGCATTGCATCGTGCACAGGAAGCCGGAATAGATGATGTGGCTGTTGGGGCTTTGTTTGGCCTTTACGACTGGCGCTTTGAGGTGTTGGGGCTGGTAGCCCATGCTGCCGAGCTTGAAAAACAATTTGGCGTGGGGCCACATACTGTTTCGGTGCCACGTCTTACACCGGCTGCGGGATCATTGCTTAGCACCAAATCCGAATATCTTGTAAACGATGACGACTTTAAAAAAGTTGTCGCTGTGTTACGCCTGGCTTTACCATATCCCGGACTGATAATTACAGCCCGCGAAAAACCTGCTATTAAACGCGAAATTATTCAACTGGGGTGCACTCAAACCGATGCTTCTACAAAAATTGGAATTGGCGCTTATCATGAGTGTGCTGCCGGCCAGGAGCTTAATTCGGAACAGTTTACTATTGGCGATTCACGCAGCCTCGATGAAATAATTCGAGAAGTGGCTCAAATGGGAATGATTTCGTCGTTTTGTACTGCCGGATACCGATGCGGACGTACAGGAGAGAAAATTATGGGTATGCTAAAACATTGTGTCGAAGGAAAATATTGCAAGCTCAATGCTGTGTTAACTTATCGCGAATATCTCGACGATTACGCATCGGCTGCGACAAAAGCTATTGGCGAAAAACTCATTGAACAAGAGATTGAACAGATTAAAAATCAGGATTTCTTTATGAAAAATAATGGGAAAATTTATAAGGAATTCATAAACAATTACGAACAAATAAAAAGCGGCAGACGCGATATTTATATTTAATTTTTTTTAGAATGAACGATTGGAAAGAACGGCTGGGGGTGGTGTTTTCAACCAATCCCGATTTTGAATTTGATAAAGAACAGGACTTTGAAGAGGAAACCTTGCCTCCAAAGCAGCAAAACCTGCGTGTACAACTCGATAAAAAGCAGCGTAAAGGCAAAAGAGTGACTCTGGTTACAGGATTTACAGGTAGCGAAACCGACCTGAAAGAACTTGCCAAAATATTAAAAACCAAATGTGGTGTAGGTGGTTCGGCTAAAAACGGTGAAATAATCATTCAGGGCGATTTTAGGGATAAAGTAATGGACATACTTTTAAGCCAAGGCTATAAAGCAAAACGTTCAGGAGGGTAGAGTGATTGTATTTTTTTGCCTTTCTCTTTTTCATACAATTCTTGCCCCATAACACTGTTAAAGATTAATCATATATCGATTTACATTCTGCTCCAATAAAATAATGCTCAAGTATTTCTTTTACGCTGTACCCTTTTTGGCTCATTACGGCAGCACCAATCTGGCACAAGCCAACTCCGTGTCCCCATCCGGCTCCGTGCAAGGTAAATGTTTCGGGAATTTTATTGAGCATATTTTTTTTACGAACAATAAATGCCGAGCTGTACAGGTGGCTTTCCGATAACCATTTTCTGATTTCGAGTTCTTTTCCAACAATCATTGTACGTTTTGACCCTATAATTTGTAAACGGACAATTCGTCCTGAATAACCCCGTTCAAGAGCAATAAGATCGATTATTTCGCCAAAATCGATGCCTGACTTTTTCTTGATCAAAGCACTTAATTCTTCTTGTTTGTACGATACTTTCCAACGATAAAAATTTTGAGTTTTACGATCAAAGTCAACTAAAATCTGGCTGAGGATATTTTCATCGCTTGTATTGCAAAAAGCTTCGGGTGCGGTAGTAAAAAAACGTTCGGGGGTATTGCATTTTTTTAAGGTTGTTGCTATTGGTGCTTTGTCGTATACAGGGCTGAGGTAGCCAACAGGCGTATTTTGCCATACATTTTCGAAAGCTTCGCTAATACCACCACAGCACTTTGAGTAGCGTGCATCACAAATTTTATCATCAAATGTTAATACTTTACCGCGTGTTGCATCAATTGCTTTTTGTGCATTTTGCGAAATAACGCGTGTAATTCCCTGGTAGCGCTGGCAATGATCGTCGGCACAAACATCAAAGTTATTGTGGTCGCTGCGGTCGTACCATTTTATAATTTCGTTCTTTGTTCCCGGTGGCAGGTGATCATTTTTCTGATTTTTCCCGAAAATTTGTGCCATTAACCAACTGCGCGAAATAATAGCATGTACCTTGAGTAAAACAGGGTCGTTCATTGCGCTCATTTCGCTCGATATCACGCTTTTTAAATATTTTTCGAGTAAAATTTGGTTTACTGCACGTATTGTATTGTCTTCGGGTTGAAGGCAAAGCCCACCTTCAAATTCTTGCTCAGTTTGCTGCTCCCAATGAAAACCTATGCCTATGTTTACATTTTTAAGTACAAATGTTGATGATTCGTTTTGGGGAGTCAATTCAATGATTGTATCGTTTGCAAAACTGAGTTTAATTGTGTTGTTTATCAGTTGTGCAGTATATTCGCCCGGATTAATATCTGTGTTTTTATATTTGTATCGGCCTTTCAGTATAAAACAGATTTGAGTACTTGCAACTATGCCTACCTTAATAATTGGCTCGGTGCTAAAATTTTTCATACAATAATTGTTTATTTTTTAAGGTCGTATGCCTGTCTGTCGGCAGACAGGGAACTCCATGTTGCAATAAAATTATCATCATATTCTCGGGTGTTGTGAAGCAACATGTTCGTTTCATATCAATTGTTTAGAAATTAAATTCGGTTTTGCTTATATCGAGTGATGTGTCGGCGTATATTTTTGTTAAAATCCGACTGTCGATTTTCAAAAAATCTTCGTTTCGCGGAGTAATAATTACACCTCCCATTTCGACACTGGCAGCGCTCACAACAATTCGTTGAGGCTCGGGCAAAAAGTAATAATCGGGGCGTTGTGCTGTACGCGGAAAAAGTGTTAGTCTGAATGTTTCGTTTTTGTAATTAGCCAGCAAATTTATGCGTGCTTCGTTTTCGCCGGCATTAAGGGGCAGGCTTTTTAATGCTTTTTCAAAATACTCGTTAATGCAGTTGATATTTTTTGATTCAAAAACAATAACAGATCGGAGATATTGGGTGATGGTATAAATTTGAATCTGCTGATTACTTAAAAGTATTCTTTTCCGATCACTTTTAAACTTTTCTGTTTCGTAATCGACAGGGAATTTACCGTTTTGTACAGCCTGAAAATGAAAATGATCGGGAGCTGAAGCACCACAGTACGGACCATTGTATAAAACAGTATATTGATCAATTTTTTTTGCAATATCGAGCATATCTGTCAGCCGCCCAATAATACTTTGAGGTTGATGACTTTCATCGGCAATGGTTAAATGCCGGTTAAAAATAGGATAGGGGTTAATCAGCAGAATGTATCGTTTTGAAATGTACAAACCTTCTTGTTGAGTTGGCCTGTTTTGGCTGCATAAAAAGCATGTGCGGTTTTCAATTGATTTTTGGTCGGTTTTTGCACAGGTGCTTCTTTCGCGTGCCGGATTATGCTGAATATCAATTCTGAATTGATCAAACTGAATACTGCGCTGCTTAATATGCTTAAGTTTATTGTAGTGTGAATGCGCTAAAGGCCAGTTTGAAAGTTGTTGTATATACAGTTTTTCAATCTTATGGTTTAATATGCCCGCGTTATTTTGCATGCTTTTTATGTAAATGTAAAAGTGAATGTGTGATGTACTTAAAACCCATTATGCGAATATACTATTTTAGTATTGATTGCTATACCTGCAATGCAAATATGCAAAAGTGCAGTTTGATTTTACAATATTTTTAGGGTAGATTTGTTTGTGAAAATATACAATAATCATATCTAACTATTAAAACAATGAATTACAGAAAACTTGGAAAAACCGGATTTGAGATCTCTGAAGTAAGTCTTGGAACATGGCAGGTAGGTGGCAAATGGGGAGCTCCGTTTGACGATAAAAATGCCGACGAAATACTCAATGCTGCAGTTGATAACGGAATTAATTTTATTGATACAGCCGATGTTTATGGCAATAATCCCGGCGAAAGCGAGCGTGCTGTAGGGCGGCTTGTTCGTAACAGGCAGGAGCAGATTTATGTTGCAACAAAATGTGGCCGACAGCTTAATCCGCACGTTAGCCAAAGTTATACACCACAGGCTTTACGTGGTTTTGTTGAGGCTAGTTTAACAAATATGGGTATCGATACAATTGATTTAATTCAGTTGCATTGCCCTCCAACCGAGGTATATTACCGACCCGAAATTTTTGCCGAGTTTGATAAGCTTATTGCCGAAGGTAAAATCCGAAACCTGGGGGTAAGTGTCGAAAAAGTTGAGGAAGCTCTTAAAGCTATTGAATATGAAAATGTAAGTACTGTGCAAATCATTTTTAACATGTTTAGGCAACGCCCCTCAGAGTTGTTTTTTGAGCAGGCACAAAAACGCGATATCGGAATTATTGCCCGTGTGCCCCTGGCAAGTGGACTTCTTACCGGAAAATTCTCGAAAGAAACAAGCTTTTTACCCGGCGATCATCGTACTTTTAATCGCAATGGCGAAGCATTTGATAAAGGCGAAACCTTTTCGGGGATCGATTTTGAAACCGGGCTTGAAGCTGTCGATATTTTAAAGAAATATTTTAACGATCGGAAACTCTCAGATGCAGCACTGCGTTGGATCTTGTCGTTTGATGCTGTAAGTACCGTAATTCCCGGTGCATCAAATGAACAACAGCTAAAAGCAAATATCGAAGCATCAAGCAGTCGTTCGTTAAGCGATCAGGACATGGTGATGGTTAAAAAAGTATACGATGAAAAGATAAAGCCTTTGGTTCATCATTTATGGTAAACCGTTGAAATTTCATATACGAAAAGGAGTTATAGCCCGGGTTTTTGGCGTAACTCCTTTTTTTTGCTTTTTATTTGCTTGAGCTTTAACCGTTTTTCAATTGATGAACGGCTTGGCTTGCTTGCTTTTCGTTTTTTTACTGGTTTTAATGCCATTGTTATAAGTTGATAGAACTTATCAATGCTCTCTTCTTTATTTTTAATTTGCGAGCGCTTGTTTTGCGATACAATAATCAAATCGCCCTCGGTATTTATTCGGTTTTTAAGCTTGCTTTTAATTTTATGCTTCTCTAAATCGGATAAAAGCATCGAATCATCAACATTAAACCGTAGCTCAATTTTTGTATTGACTTTGTTTACATTTTGTCCTCCGGGGCCACTGCTTCGCGAGCTGCTAAATCTGAGCTCGGGTTTAAAATTTCGGTGTATGAGTGATTGGTTGTCCATCGTTTTATTTTGTAAAGCATTACCAGCTTTTTTTGAGTAAAAGCATTATTCCTGTTCGGTTTTCGTAAAGTTTTCCATAATCGGCGGCAGCCTGTACCGAAATCAAAAAAGGGATTTTTTCTGTTTGATAATCAAACCCAATAATGGCCGATAACTGATTTTTAGTACTGTCGAAAGGATTGTTGTATGTTCCCATGTTTTTCGACCAGGTAAATTTTGCCATCCATTGAATATGTTGATTTATTGTGCCTTCAAAAGCCATATGGTGCATACTTATGCGGTTGTTTTCGAAAGCTTGTGCGTTGCTTTGTTCCGAAATGGGCGAAAACAGTGGCGAGCTCAGAGAATATCCCATGTAAGTAAAACCTGTTTTATAATATCCGTGGTTGTAATAATTATCGCGACCACGCATAACACCATACTTATGTATATGTCCGCTTTGATGTATTGTGTACATGTGTTCGTACATAATTTTGCCTATAAATCCATGTTTTTTTGTATCGTAAAAAACACCATACAAATTATCTCGTCTGTTGTCAAATTCCATTCCCGAATGATCTTCGAAAGGGTGATTAATATATACAGTAAACTGTCCAACGTGATCAACAGGAAAATCAATTTGTAAATGATAGCTTCCAAGTTGATTCCCTGCAACATTGAGCTGATCGGTCAATGGAAAATTTGATGTGCCCATACCACCTGTTATGTATGTAAGGTAATCGGAAAAACTGTTTGGTAACTCTCCGTATATAGGCGAAAGTCCTCCCCACATTACAAAGTGGTTTAGTCCGAGGGCAATGTGAATTTTTTTCTTAATAATTGCTTTTAAATAAAGCGATTTATGATGTAGTCGTGTATTTTCAACCACCCGCTCATCGTTAAGTATGCCTTCGTCGTATTCGGCTTTAAATCTGAACCAATTTTTCCAAAACAAAAAAGGTATAAACTCATTTGTACTAAGTCGTATGCGGGGATATGGACGGTTGTTGTTGCTGCGGTCGATATTGCCGTTGCTCGACGATAAGTTGTTAAAGTATTCGGGTTCGGCAAACAATCCGCTTTCAAGTTTCCATCCGTAGGCATATAATTTGGCATACAATTGATTAATATGGTGTTGGTATTTGTTGCCGTATCCGGCAATTGCATTTGCTCCTATATCGAGTTTTACTTTCGATTCTGCTGTTTTTTTTAACGTGTATTTTCCTTCAATATCAATAAGTTGAAGGTATTTAGTATTTTGCGGATATTTCCCCAGTTTATTATGAGTAAACCAAAACGGCAAATTATTTCCTGTTGAAAAAGCCGATTGAAATTGAATATTTGCCGAGTAATTATCTGCTTTAACAGAGTAGTACCCAAGCATAAGGACAAGGACAAGGTAAAAAGTTGCCTTTAATAGTTTGTTTGTTTTGCTGTGCTGCTTGTGTTTTCTTTTCATTGTTTTGCTTGTTGATTGCTCAAATACTGAGGCTAAAGCAGTTCATCGAGTTTATTGCCGCATTTATAGCAATACGCTGCACTGTTGCTATGTTTTGTTGCATTGCAATTGTTGCATATTTTTTGATTTTTTGAACTTTTAGACGAAAAGGTATTCGACATTTCGACCGAAACAATGCCCGTAGGAATTGCAATAATACTATAACCCAATAACATAATAAAAGTTGATATAAATTTTCCGAAACCTGATACCGGAACAATATCACCATATCCTACGGTGGTTAATGTCATTACTGCCCAGTAAATACTGTTAGGTATGCTTGTAAAACCGTTACTTTGGTTTTCGATAACATACATCAGACTGCCCAGTAAAGTAACCAGTATGAGAACAAAAAACATAAAGATGAGTATTTTTCGCATACTCTGTCGTAATGCAATTATTAGTAAGTTACCCGCACGTATAAACCGATAAAGTTTCAGAATTCTGAATACTCGCAGGAGCCTGATTGAACGGATTATAATTAAGGCTTCGACATTGGGAATGATGAGAGCAAAGTATGTTGGAAGTATTGACAACAAGTCAATTATGCCCAAAAAGCTTAAAATGTATTTTGAAGGTTTGTTTGATGAAAATATTCGGGCAAAATATTCAATTGTAAACAGTATTGTGATAATCCACTCAGCGCTGTAGAGTAATTTATTTATTGAATTACGCAACGGTGGCATACTCTCGAGCATTACAATAAAAATGCTCAAAACAATTAAAATTAAAAGGATAATGTCAAAAAGTTTTCCCTTGTAGGTATCCGAGTCGAAAATGATTTTATGGATGCGTTCTTTTGTTTTTATGTATTTATTGGCTTGTTTCATTGTATAATATTTTATTGCAAAACAATTTATGTAAAATTATTATAATCATTGATCATATTCAGCAATTTCATAAAAAATGTTTATACATGAATTGTTTTACATTTGTTTTGTTCTGCTGTGGCTTTATATGTAAAATATATACCCTTAAGCAGTAACGGAAATCATATTTTTTCGATATTTTTGTAAGCAAACCTTATACTATGGAAATACACAAAATACCGGTTTCGGTTGATGTACTGCGCAAACGATTCCCTTTTTTTGAACCCTCGTTAATTGACGAAATTTCGAAAGAAGGAGAGTGGGTTACTGTTGAACAAGATGAATATTTATTGTCGGAGGGCAAGTACATTCGTACATTTCCGATAGTTCTCGAGGGGCTGATAAAAGTGTGTCGTAACGATACCGAAGGGCGTGAGGTTTTGTTGTATTACCTTAATCCCGGGCAAGTATGTGCAATGGCTCTTACGTGCTGTATGGGGCGTATGCAAAGCAATATTAGTGCTTGTGCCGAAAGCGATACTGAAATTATTCGTATACCTGTTGATTGCCTCGATCGTTGGTTGACAAAATACATAACATGGAAAGAGTTTGTTATGTATGCTTATCGCAGCCGGTTCGACGAATTGCTTGAAACAATAGACAGTATTGCATTTCGAAAAATGGACGATCGTTTGGTGAAATTTTTTATTGATCGTAATAAAGTTACCGGCGAAACTATATTTAAAGGCACCCATCAAGAGATTGCTACTAGCCTTACTTCGTCGCGTGAGGTTATATCGAGATTATTGAAGCAGCTCGAAAAAAATCAAAAAATATCAATTGGCCGAAACAATATCGACTTTTCGGGGCTTTTGTGACATAGGTTACCAATTAACTTTCACTTTTGGCATTTCTTTGTGATATAGATTTAAACAAAGAACAATGCTGAATTTTATAATAAAATACAAACGATATTTTATAGGCATCATACTTGGTGCTGTAGCCGGTTATTTATACTGGTATTTTATAGGATGTACTTCGGGTACTTGCCCAATTACTTCAAAGTGGTATAACTCGAGTGTGTATGGTGCTATTTTTGGGGTATTGCTTGCAGCACCCGGAAAAAAGTCGAAACAATCAAACGAGACAGATCAGAACAAAAATAATAGTGAAGGTTTATCATGAGATTTTTTTTAGGTTTAGTGGTTTTAATGATGGTGGCAGGCTGTTCGTCGAAACAAAAATCCGACGATGCAGCCGCAGCCAGCATCAATTCTCAAATTGAAATTATTACAGATATGGCAAATTTTAATCAACTTATAAACGGCAGTACTCCCGTATTGGTCGATTTTTATGCCGATTGGTGTGCTCCTTGCCGAATGGTAGCACCAATACTTGAGCAAGTAGCTTCGAGTCTTGACGGATCGGTTAAAATAATAAAAGTAAATGTCGATAAAAACCAACAAGCTGCTGCTAAATATGGGGTGCGAAGTATTCCTACATTAATTTTGTTTCAAAATGGTGAAATAAAATGGCAGGGAGTTGGAGTAATACAGGCCGATCAAATAGAACAGATCGTTAAATCAAACACGTCATCATAAATTATTTTGATGGCTAAATTGTTCAGAAATAGTTTCTTAGTTTTAATTGTGAGTTTTTTTATAAAAAATGATAGAGAATAATTTGGAGCAAAAAAAAATTCACGTATTTTTGCACCGCGTTTGAGGGAAAACATTGATGTTTTCAAAAAAAATATTGACTCAGTAGCTCAGCTGGTAGAGCACATCCCTTTTAAGGATGGGGTCCTG
>CAZARW010000028.1:0-32829 GCA_964487645.1 uncultured Prolixibacteraceae bacterium | reverse complement strand
CGGACTGAAAATCCGTGTGTCCCCGGTTCGATTCCTGGTGGCACCACTCAAAAAAGGAGATTTGATAAATATCATTTCTCCTTTTTTAATTATATACCACAAGCCTGTTTCCGAGCAAACTTACATTATATTCTTGCAACGATCGAACAGCATCACCACTTAAAGGAACACCTCCATATAACGAAAACTCAGAACCACAGCACGGGCATACAGCGTAAATACTGTTATTTCTGACCTCGACACTGCAACTGTCCGATATTTCATGAGTACAAGCAGCATCGTAAGCATAATATATCGAATTTGCAGGTGCCATAACATCGTACTGAACACATACTACAATTACACCTCCAACCCCATACAATTCATTGTACGTTGAATTTCCCGATATTTGCATTTCGTTGGTCAACAACATTTCGTAACGGAATTTTACCCTCGGAAAATCATCGTCATCGCTGTTGCAAGCCATAAATAAAAATAAAAACAAAAGAGTTTGCCATCGAAAAAAAAGATTATTGTATATGAAAGACCTCATTTTTTACTATTTTTAAATTTTGATTGAAAGATCAAAAATAACACTTAAAAACGAATAATATGGAAGATTTTATTCCTCTACTTATAATCATTGTTATATCAATTGTTGGAGCAATCGGTAAGAAAAAACAAAAAAACCAACCGGTCAATACCGAAAGCACTCAACAAACCCGTGAACCCGATGAAATATTTCGTTGGCTCGACCAACTTACCGAGAAACAACAGATAGAACAAGAACCTCAAACCGCACAAGCACAAGAAATTGTTGAGCCTAAAAGCCAAAGCGATATAAAAGATTCGTACAACTCAGGATCGGTAAAAGATAAAATTAACAATCAATATTCTGCTTTTTCGGGTATTATTAGTAACAAGGAACGAGAGGAACTGCTGAATAAAGAAGGACAAAGTTTCGTAAAAGAAAATAAAAAACCCGAAGTAAAACGCTCAAAATTCAGGAAACATCAATCAATGACTAAAAACTTTAATTTAAGAGAAGCCATTGTTTATTCAGAGATTCTTAACCGCAAATATATTTAACAAATAATTATAAAACACACAGTTACAAAAATAAGTGACAATATTCATTCTTTTCAATTAAAAAATTCACTACATTTGTAATTGTATTGGGATTTCGGTTTCTATAGCCGGGATTCTAATTTTTTTTTACCCATAACTCATATTTATAGCTATGTCAGGAATTAACTATATGACTGCTGAGGGCTTACAAAAGTTAAAAAAAGAACTTGAGCACTTAGTAAAGGTTGAACGGCCAGCAATTTCGAAACAAATTGGAGAGGCAATTGATAAAGGCGATATATCGGAGAATGCCGAATACGACGCTGCAAAAGATGCCCAAGGTTTGCTTGAAGCACGAATTTCAAAAATTCAGACTCAAATTGCCAATGCACGAATTATCGATTCATCAAAAATTGATACTTCGACTGTACAAATAATGAATACGGTTACTATCAAAAACAAAAAAACCAAGGCGGTAATGAAATATACTATTGTATCGGAAATCGAAGCCGATTTGAAAGCCGGTAAAATTTCGGTACAAACACCTATTGCAAAAGGCTTGCTTGGTAAAAAAGTTGGCGATACTGCTGATATTCAAGTCCCTTCAGGGCTTATTCCTTTCGAAATTATCGATATATCAATTGAAAAATAACACGAGATTATGGCTTCGATATTCACAAAAATTGTAAAAGGAGAAATTCCATCGTACAAAATTGCCGAGGACGAAAAGTTTTATGCTTTTCTTGATATTAACCCTCTTGCAAAAGGACATACTTTGGTTATCCCGAAAAAAGAAGTCGATTATATTTTCGATCTCGACGAAGAATTATATCTCGGAATGCAAGCTTTTGCCCGCAAAATTGCACTTGCACTAAAACAAGCAATTCCGTGCAAAAAAGTTGGCGTAGCTGTTTTGGGGCTCGAAGTTGCACATGCTCACATACACCTTGTGCCTATGCAAAGCGAACAGGATATTAACTTTGCTAATCAAAAAAAACAGTTTACACACGAAGAATTTGAAGAGATAAAAAAATCAATTGTTGCCTGTTTAGTATAAATTCGATATTGTGTTAAACACAACTATCGGAACATGATATAAACCATGATTTTTAATATGACTGAGAATAAACTCAGAAATAACGAAAATCATGATTTTTTTGTTTTGATAAAAACACCATACACATAATCTGCTGTACACCAAACACAAACATTTGCCGGTAACTCTTTAAAATTGTTAAACAAGGGGTTAATTTATGTTACGACACAAGTTCAAACAATAAAATCAACTACTTTTACACAAACACTTTTTAAAAACAACATGCACCGATTGAGCATAATCATTTTATTATTTCTCGCATTTGCAATCAAGAGTAAGGCAAACTCCCCCGACCTGTATCTTGTGTATATTAAAGGAAAAATAATTGATACCGAAAGTAATGAGCCAATTCCCTATGCACACATTATTAATCCACGCTCGCACGGAGGTACTACCTCAAATGCCGACGGCATGTTTACCCTGCAAATATTTACCGAAGACACATTAATTATTAAAGCAGTAGGATACGTTGAACAACGATTTTGGATTGAAGAATTTCCGCCAAAAAACCTGTACGAAATTGCAATGAAACCGGTGCGCTACCTTTTAAACGAAGTAACGGTTACCGATAGCTTAAATTTACGAAAACAACTTGGCTTGCCCGAAGCAAAAAGCCTCGACATACCCATTGAGTTGCGTGGTGCATCGTACAACGAAAAGCCAAAGTGGTTCTCGGCACTGGTTAACCCAATTGCCTTTTTACACTACCATACCAGTAAAGATGAAAAAAGAAAAAGAGAATCGCTGAGTATTATCAAACAAGATAAACAATGGGAAATGTTTGCCCGATACAACAATCTTGAAACCATAAAGCGCCTTACCGGCCTTACCGGCAACGAAGCCGATAATTTTTTAATATACATAAACATCCATAACAGGCTACCATATTATGCAAGCCAAATGGAAGTTGAATTTCAAATAATGGATTTGTTTTTTAAATACAAAAAAGAAAATCAAAAAAAATAATCCAAGACAAAGTATAGATTCATTCTTCCCTAATCGTCTAATTTTTTGCCGTAAGCCAAATCACCGGCATCGCCAAGCCCCGGAATAATAAATGCTTTATCGTTTAACCCGGGATCGATTGCTCCTACCCACAAAGTACAACAATCCGAAGGCAATTGTGATGCAATATAATCAACCCCGCTTTGGCTTGCAATAATTGCAAGCAAATGCACATGCCGTGGTGTTCCTTTTTGCAACAGAGCTTTGTATCCTGTTTCGAGCGATGCACCGGTTGCCAACATCGGATCCGACAGGATAACATCTTTTCCATCGAGCGAAGGAGATGATAAATATTCAAACTCAATGATAAACTCTTCGTTATTTATATACTTACGATATGCCGAAATAAATGCGCTGCCACTTTTATCGAAATAATTAAGCAGCCCCTGATGCAAGGGCAATCCGGCACGCAATATGGTTGCTAATACCGGATACGATACCGGCAAGTTTATTGTTGTTTTTCCAAGAGGCGTAGTTATTTCACGGCTTGCATACTCTAATTCTTTACTTATTTCGTAGGCAAAAATTTCGCCTATACGTTCAATATTTCGCCTAAACCGTAACGAATCGCTTTGCACTTGCTCATTACGTATTTCGGAAATAAACTGATTAAAAACAGTGTTATTATTACCCAGATTAATTGTTCGCATTATATTCGGTTTTTTTACATTTATATATTGTACTTCGATAATTATCTTCTAACCTATAATATTTTTTTGCACCATCACCCAATTGATAGGCATATTGAATAATTTCGACATCAAAGCCGGCACGAATCAAAAATTTACAAAAATCGGATCCATATATTTGCCTGACTCCGGGCTCGTAATATGGCTTCAGCCTGTCGCGGTCGTTTGCTGTAATGATATCGGGATATTTGTGAGTCATATGCTGATTAACGAGTGTTTGTATTAAAACAAAACCCCCTGTGCGTAATAAACGCCGCAGTTCGTGCAATACAACAGTATCGTCAGATGTATATTCAAGCAAATGCGAAAATATAATCACATCAAATAAACCCCCTGGCAATTTTTCGGCTGTTTCCGATTGAATGATATCAAAATATCCCATACCCGGCATAACACAATCAATACTGCTTTTTTTTAATTTAAATTTGATATATCCCGGGGGAGAAAACCACATAAACCGATTTTTGTTTTTTTCGCCAAACACTTCGTTGGTCAAATAAAACCAGAGTGTACGCATAGCCGAGTCGGATCCGCATCCGGGACATGTATCGTTAAGCGCTTGTGTTTGAATTTTCCGTATAAACCTTCGATAATTGCTAAGACATACATTACACCGAACATTATCACCCCTATAAAGTATTTTAAGAAAATACCTGAACGGTTTACTTTTTATTACATATTGCAATTGTTTCATTTATTCTTATTAAAACCCGATATATCCTATACTTAGAAAAATCGTCTTTTTGCTTACATTAAATAATCAGGTAAAAATATAATCGCCATCGCCGGCATGAATTTTCATACTTTGATCGTAATCAAAATCGAAAGTGGAAAATATATGCATCGAAAAAGGTTTTTTAATCAAAAATGGCGAGGGTGTATTTTCAACAATTCCGGCCCAAAACGGATCAACAACGGTTAGTGTTTTTATTTTGTGCCCGGCACTCCAAAAAACTAAATATTTCATCAGATCATATTGCATATAATCCGGAGCACTTGCATACAAAAGTTTGGCATTTCCATCGCTTACCGAAACAATCAAACGAGCCGATACATTTTTGCTATTGTGCATTTTGATGAAGAAATACCGAAACGATGTACGGAATAAAGAAAAAGGATAATTTTGTTTATCGGTGGTATTAAGTGTAATCCAACGATGCGCAAAAATCCATTCGTAATTGCTTTTATGCCTAACAAACAATGACTTACCCAACTCTCTGTCATCAAAAAAATCGTTTGTGTAATGTTCTGTTTCATTTATTAAAAACCCGTCAAACGAAGGTTGCTTATAGAATTTTAATTTCAGATTAACTCCTGGTTTTATAACATTTGCACCAATTAAAGCTACAAAACGAGTAAAAGCATTGCGTGTTTTTTGTTGCAATAATTTTTTATAATCGGCCATTAAATAAAAGCGCATGCCGATTCTCTCAATTTTTGCTTTAAAAAGCTTGGTTTTTAAATTGCCTTCTAACGATTGGGGGGCATAATTTGTAAACATAAGTTTCATGTTCCAGTCGCTATAGGCTTCGCGAAGCAAGAGTTGCGATAGCCCTTTACGCCGCATACCCGGATGCACCCATGTTCCGCTACACCACCCAAATTTTACCACTCCGCGCAATGTTTGTACTTTGTCTGCCCAAATGGTTCTGAAGGCAATAATTTGTTCGTCGTCAACAATGTAATATAAAACCACATCGCTTATACTTGCATGCGGATTGCGCAAATACGACTGTGCCCTTTGTCTCGAAATTGGTTTTACCACATACCGCTCATAATCAGGCCCCGACAAAAATTCATTGAGCCGGCCAAGGGTTATGCGATGTATGGTTTGTGTATTCATTATTTATTTTCTGATCACACTATTTTTTGACAAAAGCTTACGAACATGAAAATACAAATATTCGAAATGCATTGTTTTTTTAATTCGCTGCCGATAAGCATACTCAAGTGGTATACGCTGATAATGCCATGGTATTGAGTCGTATTTCAACCCTGCTGTTCCAAAAGTCACGTCAACCATCTGGTTTTTTTTAATTGCATCGAACACGTGTTTTTCGATTCTATCGTCGGTAAAAGGAAACGAAAAAGCTCTGATTTCAGGATTAAAATGATCGATTACCCATTGCATACTTTGCTCAATTTGCTCAATTTGCTCACGGGGTGTTAAAAGCCACATTTCGGGGTGATTTATGCTGTGTGCACCAATTGTAAAACCATCGGAGTGCAAAGCCTTTATTTGCGAAACCGACATATAGGGTTTATACTCGCTAAAACAAATTGAATGATTCGCCGCCAAATCGTCGAGTTGCTGCTGTTCATTCAAATAATACTTTTTACCACCCGGGGCAATTAAACCCTTTTTTTCGAGTATTGCACGTTTAAACCGATGAAACATTGCTTTGTTATCGACAAATGCCGAACTCACAAAAAATGTAGCCGGAATCCCTTTTCGCTTAAGTATTGGTGCAATTACACTAAAACATTGTTCCAATCCATCGTCGAATGACAAATGCATTTGATTTTTTTTAGCCGATGAAATAATTGTTGCTAAATCAACCGCTTGATATTTTGATAAAAGATAATCGAGTTCTTTCTCGAAAATTGCTTGTGTTTTTATTTGATAACTGTTTATAAAATCAATTGGCTCGTCGGAAACAACATGATAAAAAGGCAAAACAGGCGGATAATGTTGGCCACAACGCAAAAAATCAAAAGGCATAAACTGAGCAATAAAAGCTAGAATATTTTTGTGTATTTGATTTTTCATTTGCAGTCAATTCTTATTGGTTTGACATCTATATTCAAACAAATTACTTTTTTATCCTTTTTAGTAAAAAAGGCAAATTATTGTATTTTATCTGCCGGTATATTTCGGGGCTTGCCCCAAAGCTTGCAAAAAATTTTGCAATTCCTTCAATGTTCGATCCTTCAAAATCGAGTATAAGCGGCTGTTGTTCATATTGCTCAATTACCGAATTTAAAATGGCATACATCGATCGGTTTTTTTTTCCTTGATTTGACGAAACTGCATTTACATAAAGCAAACGGTTGTTATGTTTCATAAACAAGGCGGCACCGGTAAGTTCATTGTTTTTTGAATATGCCCCCCGAACAAATCCCACGTTACGAGACCTTACCTGGTGCACAAGCAGTTTAAACAGCGAAAACGATGAACTGTTGAGTTTTACCTTGCCATGCTCGCTTTTAAAATTGAAAAAATCTTCTGACGAAATCTCGGCTTGCAATAAATTGTCGCGGTATGCACGCTTAAGATTGCGCTTACAATCGTCCGAAAAATGGCTATACAAATCGTCATACGATGCATTTAAAGGGAGCAGATAGTTTAATCGTTCAACACTTTCAACATCGTTTAATAAGTACGAATTATCACTATTAATATTAATTTCGAAATATTTAATTTTGCTTTTGAGCTTTTGAATCATTTTTTGCGCCACATCGGGTGGAGCAGCCGGGAAAATGCCATGCTGCTGGGCATACATAGGCTGATAGGCGTAACGCACACCCATTTTTCGTGCAAAAATAACCGGCATAACATAGCTGTAGTTATCGAAAACTATTCCGTACCAATCGGGGTTCAAAATATCGAGATACCAACTCATAGCATATATTCGCGAATTTGAGGCTGCACCAAGCACTTTGTCCCAGCGTTCACAATCGATTTTTGAATTATGCAGTATGTCTATATTCATGTTTATTGCTATGAATTTTGCAGTTGCGCTGCAAATTCTGTCATTTTAGTATATATATTTTTTTGCTCGGTGCTTGCAAGCATTTCGTTGTGCCACAAACTTACAAAAAGCCCACCTGCTTTTTGAGTATTTTGCATCAAGTTTTTTATGCACTCAAAAGCCTCATCGCCCGATAAATTCAAATACTTTAGCAAGGTAACATCCATTACTTGAAAAGGCACAATTTTTATTTTTGATTGTAAATCATTTTTAACATCAAAAAACCAATACGGAGTTGCAATTGATGCTCTAAACCCTGGAACATCGGGATATCCCATTGTATAATCGACATCGATACCTGCTGCAGCCAATGCATTGTACGTGTTTGGCAGGCTAAATTTCAAAAAATGTTGCCGGCTATGCAACACTTTGCTCCCGGTAATTTTTCCAATTTGTTGCTTTTCGTAAAGTATTCTCTTTGGGTCAGAATTTGAAAAATACGATGGATGTATTCCCACAACAGCACATTTCGACACACGCAAAAGCATCTGTGCAAAGGCTTTATTTTTGTACGACACAGCCCGGTCGTATGAGCCTTTACAGCGTACCAAAAAAAACCAAACCGACTCAAGCTTATGTTTTTTTATAACATCTATCATAAAATCGTAATTGTCGTACGGATCGGGTAACCGGCGCAACAAAACATCTAAACGCATTTTTACACTAGCCCAGCGCCCATGCACCCCATCGTTTACAGCTGCCAGTAGTGATCGAAAAACCGACTTATGCAAATATGCCCATGCATTATCAATATCAAATGTTGCTAAATATGTAAACTTTGGCTCAACATACACAAAGTTTTTATCGTAACCGGCAAGGAGCATGGCCAACTTTTTTGTCCATATATTTACTAATGGCATATCGATAAAATTATTGCGCACAGCCACACTGTCTGAAGCAATAAACCGACCATGCTTATCGGTTTTTGCAGGATTATATTCTTCGTAACGTGTTACTAAATAAAAAGCTGCGGCAAACAAATCAAAAGGAATAAATGAATTACTGACTGCAAAAAAAGCCGGAACATTGCTCCACTCAAAACAATCTACTTCAAGATCGTTAATGCCTTTTTGATGCAATAAACCATGAGGGAATAAGTGCAATACATTATCGACAGGAGTTTCGGAATAATTAATTTTTACACCTTTGCTTTTTTCAAAATCTTCAATGGTATCATAAATATGCACAGGAGTTTGCAAAATATCTGAAAATATCAAATCAAAAATATATTTGATTCGTGCTGTGTGTGTACTTACAAAAACATTTACCATACAAACGGTTTTAAACCATAAAAGTAAAAAATATTAGATTAATCCTTCGTCGGCAAAGCTTTTAAAGCCATTTCGAGAAATAATTATATGATCGAGTACTTTTAATTCAAAAAAATTTGCTGCTTCTGATATTTTTCGGGTAATATCGATATCGGCCTTGCTTGGATTAAGATTTCCGCTTGGATGATTATGCACCAGTATTAAGGACGATACCTGCTTGTCGATAGCTTGCTTTATAATAACCCGCACATCAACTACAGTTCCTGATATTCCGCCTTTGCTCACAAACGCCTTATCAATAATATTATTTGCTCTGTTCAGAAACAAAACCCAAAATTCCTCGTGAGGCAATTTTTCTAAATATCGTGCCATTACGTTATACACATCGGCACTCGAGGTAATTTTTTTGATTTGATTTTTAGGCAACAACTGTCTTCGTTTACCCAGTTCAAGAGCAGCCAACACATTAATTGCTTTAGCCTGCCCCATACCGTTATATTGAATTAAAGCCTCAACCGAAGTATTACTTAATTTATCGATATTATTATCAAAATCGGCCAATATGCGTCTTGACAATTCAACAGCCGATTCGTTTCGGTTCCCCGATCCGATAAGTATTGCAATTAACTCGGCATTACTCAAAGCTGCAAAACCATGCTTGAGCATTTTTTCACGGGGCCTGTCTTCTTCTGCCCATTTTTTTATTGAGAGTTTTTCGGGTGGTATCATGTAGCCAATTTACTTTTTACCCTCAAAATAAACAAAGACTTATAAAAAAATATTTTCAACAAAAAAGCCCTTTCGGATTTTCCGAAAGGGCTTTTGCTTATATAATAAGATTGTAATATTACAACTTTGCAACGTGCACCGACAATTTAGATTTAAGATTCGATGCTTTGTTTTTATGAATTACATTGCGATGAGCTAAACGATCGATCAACGAAGTTACTTTAGGGTATAAAGTTTCAGCTTCGGCTTTATCGCTGATGGCACGCAATTTTTTTACTGCATTACGCATTGTTTTAGCGTAGTACTTATTCTGAAGCTTACGCTTAGAATTTTGCCTGATTCTCTTTTTTGCTGATAGATGATTTGCCATTTTATGCTTAATTTTTTTTTAAAGTAGCCCGTAGGGGATTCGAACCCCTGCTACCAGGATGAAAACCTGGCGTCCTAACCCCTAGACGAACGGGCCAATTTTATTTCCCTAAAAATCGGTTCGCAAAGGTAAAAATGTTTTGTTCAACTCCAAAAATATTTTTCAGATTTTTTTACCTGTGCCATAATTTTAAAAGGCGGTGCAAATAAAGTTGTTCTTTTTGAAATTGCCAAATATTTTTTTCAAAAAAACATCACTCGTAAATTGTTCACGAAACCACAAACTGCCTAACCCATTCAAAAAGAGCCACACACAAGGCATGCGAAACATTTAACGATGTGCATTTCCCTGTTAAGGGAATATGAACTGTTTGCTCACACAGATTTATGCCGGCAGGCTCAATGCCGTGTTTTTCGTTTCCAACCATCAAAGCAAGCGATGAGGGCAAGGTATACGAAAAAATATTTTTCGAGTTTTCAACTGTTTCAACACCTATCAGAGTATACCCATCAGGAATGTGTTGCATCAAATCACAGGCATGAATAAATACATGCTCAACCTCTGACCAACTTTGCTGTGCTGTTTTTTTTATTTTTCGTTCGGCCGGAATTTCTCCCTCGGGAAGTATAAAAATCACTTTGGCGCAAGCGGTAGTATTTGCAAGCCTGAGCATATTGCCATAATTTGAGGGTGTTTTGAGTTTCCATGCTATAAGTACAGGTGGCTTACAATTTTTTTTGTAGCTGTATTTATGCTGCGAAAAATACTTTGATGAACCGTTTTCCATTACGATATTTTTTTAATCCAAAAGTAATGTTTCTACTTAATTCACGTTTTTTATACAGCAACTTTTTTGGTTAGAGTAAAAATCAAATAAAAGAAAACTCGTTATCGTTTTAACTCAAAAACGTTCTCAAAATTAGCATGATAAAAACATATTGTTTTAAAACACACTCTATTCATTTTAATAATCAGGCAAAGCTATCGCACAATTGTTATTTTTGAATAGGATTTTACTTTTAATATTCGGGAGTTTATTCATTTTTTATGCTTGCAATGCAAAACTGATAAATAACAAAAATTCAACACGATGATTGATTTAAAAACAAGCCGTTTAGCATGGGTTATTCTTATGGTACTCATTGTTGTTTCGTGCGGTCCGTCGCAACGCGAAAAAGCAGTGCAAACAATCAATAATGCAAAGAAAATTGTTGTATCGGGCGACACACTAAAAGCCATAACCACCCTCGATTCGGTAAGCATTTTATACCCAAAAGCCGAAGCGCAAATATCGATCGCAAAAAACCTGAAAGAAAACCTATACCAACAACTTATCGACAATCGGAAAATGATGTTGATACATAATGACAGTACGATTATCGTTTTAGAGAAAAGTTTTAAAAAAGAAAAAACTCAGTTCGATCAACACACTCAATATCTACATAAGCGGCAAACACTGAACCGCTCGTGGGATCGCTCGTTTATTCAGGTTCATCTCGACGAACGCGGCGAGTTGTTTTTATCAAGTAATTACATGGGGAAAGAATGGCTGCAACATACGGCGATAAAGGTTTACGATGGAAAAAAAGAAGTGCGTACCGTAGAGGTGCCTCTCGACGATAAAGCAAACCACCGAAGTGATTTTCTTGATTACAAATGGGAAAAAATTTCGTATACCAACGGTAGAGCCGATTCGGTTATTCAGTTTATCGTCGAAAATCCTGACCTAAATTTTAAGTGCGTATTTCTGGGAAACAAATACTATTGGATTTTGCTCGAAGAGTACGATATTCAAGCAATAATTGATGCATATCATTTGTCAAAAGCAATCAAATTGCGTTCGAAACTCGAAATGGAAATCAAAAATTTTAAAGATCAGATTCAAAATCACAAATAACACAATTTGAAATTTTTTAATTCTTCACTAGCATGCGTGTATTCAAATTCGGAGGTGCATCAGTAAAAGATGCAAAAGGAGTAAAAAATTTAGCGAAAATCGTCTCAAATCAAGCACACAAACTTGTTATTGTTGTATCGGCCATGGGCAAAACAACCAATGCCCTGGAGAAATTGGTACACCTTTATTTTAACAATGACAATAAAAAATGGGAACAATTTTCCGAAATAAAATCATACCACACAAGTATTGTTCAATCACTTTTTGACGAATCGGAGCAAATTTGCACTGATATTGATTTGGTTTTTACATCCATGTCGGAACGTTTATCGCACAAGCCCTCGCTGAATTACGATTTTGAATATGATCAGATTGTTTGCTACGGCGAAATATTATCAACAAAAATTGTGAGTGCATACTTAAACAAAGTAAAAATTCACAATATTTGGAAAGATATTCGTTTTGTACTGCGCACTTCGGACAAATGGCGCGATGCTCAAATTGATTGGAATTTAACATCTACACTGGTAAAAGAAGTGTTTACATTTAACAAAACATCGGTATATATCACACAGGGTTTTATTGGGGCCACGGAAACTAATCTTACCACCACACTGGGACGCGAAGGCTCTGATTACACTGCCTCGGTTTTAGGCAATATTCTTGATGCAGAATTGGTTGAGGTATGGAAAGATGTTCCGGGCATATTAAATGCCGATCCTCAGTATTTTGAGAAACCTGTAAAGATTGATCAAATGAGCTACCGCGAAGCAGTTGAATTAACTTTTTTTGGCGCAAAGGTTATTCACCCCAAAACAATCAAACCACTCGAAAACAAGGGCATTAAATTGCATGTGCGATCATTTATAAAACCTACATTGCAAGGCACAATAATTGGTCCCGAACACCGCAACCAAAACAAACCGGTTTTACCGGTATTTATTTTAAAGCCTAAACAGGTGCTTATTTCGGTATCGCAACCCGATTTTTCGTTTATGGACGAAAAAAGTATGGAGCAGGTTTTTCATATTTTTTCGGAACTCGACATGAAAATAAACCTTATGCAACACTCAGCATTAAAGCTCTCTATTTCGATCGACTTACCCGAAAGAGGTATTATGCAACTGATTGAAAAGCTGGCAAATTACTTTGATGTTCGGTATAACGATATGCTTGAGTTGGTAACTATACGAAACTACACGCCCGAAGCTATTGCTCGTGAAATTGACCCCAAAAAGGTATATGTTGAGCAAAAAACCCGACGTGTGGTTCGTTATTTGGTTGAAACAAAAAAGAGATAAGCAGAATAATGGTTTAGCAAACCATCATTGCATTAAATTTCACGGTATATTACTGCATTAATATTCATACCTGCTCCAACCGATGTGAAAATAATGTTGTCGCCCGGTTTGATTTTATGCCCGTTCATTTTCTCTTTTTTAATCATATCGTACATTGTAGGTATTGTAGCCGACGAGGTATTTCCCAATTCACTAATTGTCATTGGCATTAAATCGTGCGGATCACCACTCATGTTATACAATTTCATTAAACGCTGGCAAATAGCTTCGTCCATTTTTTCGTTAGCCTGGTGAATTAACACTTTACTGATGTCTGACAATGAAAGTCCGGCATCGTCGAGTGCTTTTTTAGCAACTCCGGGTACATTTTGTAAAGCATATACATACACTTTATGCCCTTGCATACGAATATATCGTTTGCTGCGATCTTCGTCTTCGTTTAACGAAGGGCCTTGCACAAGCAGTTCGGCAAAACCAACGGCATCGGTACGGGCAGCATGCGACAATATACCAACAGGCACGTTGCTTTCGGTACCCTCAACAATTACAGCTCCAGCTCCATCGGCAAATATCAAACAATCGCGATCGAACGGATCGCCAACCCGTGAATTAACATCGGCGCCAACAACCAAACCGCGTTTGTACTGACCCGATTTTACTAACGAATCGGCAACAATAAGAGCCTGCACCCAGCTGGGACAACCTGCTACAACATCAAATGCAACAACCGATGGATTTTTTATTTCTAAATGCTGCTTTACCCTTGCCGAAACAGCAGGAAGCATCATCGATCGATTTGTATCATCCTCAATATTCCCAAAATTGTGGCCCACAATCAAAAAGTCAATTGTTTCCTTATCAACTCCGGTACTCCGAAAAGCATCTTCGGCCGCTAATGCTGCCAAATCCGAAGTCATTTGATCGGGCTTTGCCCAACGGCGCTCCTTAATGTTGGTAATTTCTTCGAATTTTTCGATAATCTCGGTATTCGATTTTTCTATTGGTTGTTTTGTCTTGGGATCGTAAAAAGTATGATTGCTAAAATCTTCATTCTTCAAAACCAACTCGGGTATATAACTTCCCGATCCAATAATTGTGGTGTAAATTTTCTTGTTCATAATTCCAAACTCACGATACAAATTATTTAAACTTTTTAATTTCAATATTTTCCCCGTCAAATACGGCATAGGTAAAATGATTAAACCATTCGCCTAAAATCAGTACTCGTGCATTATTATCAATTTTATGATCGAGTACAATATGCCTGTGACCAAAAATAAAATAATCGACATGTTCATTTTTCACATGCTCCTGAGCAAATTTTACGGCAGTTTCAAATTCAGGGCCTTTACTTGTTTCGGGGTGAAGCCCTTTCGACAAACGGCTTCGTTTTGCCCATGTATGCCCAACCCAAAATGCAAAATTTGGATGCAATCTCGAATATAAAAACTGAGCTGTACGGCTTGTAAAAAGTTTTTTTAGCCTAAGATATCCTTTCTCTTTTGGGTCGAGGCCATCGCCATGTCCCAGATAAAATTTTTTGCCCCATATTTCAGTCTGAATATTTTGCCGGTGAACAATTACACCGGTTTCAGATGGCAAATAATCGTATATCCAAACATCGTGATTGCCGGTAAAATAATGCACAGGTATACCACTGTCGGTTATCTGGGCAATTTTCCCTAGAGTACGAACAAAGCCACGCGGGGCAACTTTTCGGTATTCGTACCAAAAGTCAAAGATATCACCTAATAAATATATTTGGGCAGCATTGGCTGCAGCATAATCGAGCCAACGAACAAAGAGTTGCTCTCGCTCACGATTATTGGCTGATGCAGGTGCCCCGAGGTGCACATCCGAAATAAAATATATTTTTTTATTTGACAAGGGTGTATTATTCATTTTTAAAAAAACGGCTGCAAGTTAGAAAAAATGATATAACACACACAAAAAAAGGGTGTAGTTGTGGAAAACTGCACCGTATGTGTCGAACATTGCTATTATTGGTTCAAAATTTCGTTAAGTTTTTTATAAATAGCAGGCCCGCGTAAATCTTTTGCAACAATTTCACCTTCCTTGTTTAACAAATAGTTTGATGGAATGGATTGAATATTGTAAGCATTTACAGCTGAGGAACTTCCCCGCAAGTCGGCTACGTTAATCCAGTGCAGTTTATCGTCTTCGATTGCCGTTAACCATTGATCGCGATTTGTATCGATGCTTACCTGATAAATTTCGAAATCTTTTTTATTAAACAGCGCATAATTTTCGGCAAGTACCTCGTTCGTTATGCGACTGGTTTTATCGTTAGCCGACCAAAAATGCACAAGTACATATTTACCTCGTAACGACGAAAGTTTAATTTCTTCTCCTTTATGATCGGGCAGGGTTATTTCGGGTGAATTTGAACCATGTGTTGCAATATATTCGTTAATCTCCATTGTACGAATTTCGTTCACAAGTTTTTCGGTATCACGGTACAGTTGGCTTGCATGTATCGATTGCGGATACATCGAATGCAATGCCGATGCTGCCATTTTAAGTGTTTGTATATCTTGTAAAACATATTCGCCCGAATTAAATTTTTGATATATAGCCAAAACCGATGCCAAGGAAAAAGGATTTTCCTGAATAAATTGTTTCGAAAAATCTTGTTGTGCAATATAAATATCTTCGAGCTCCGAAATCCATTTTTTATATTGCTCATCGTAATCATTATTATCGGAACAAAGCGAAATTAACGAAGTGATTGAATCTATTTTCAGATTTGTAACGGTAAGCTTATCGTTGAGGATTTTTACTTTTTCGGATCCTAATGAACCTTCAACTTTATAGTCGCGCGAAAAGTTAAGAAAATCGGCCGAAAAAGAAACTTGCTCTGCCGAATCGACTAAAAGGGTTATAAACTTTTGTTTGTTGAGCTTAAGAATAAAAAAAGTAGGATGACTTACTTTCCCTTTAAGAGTAAAGTGTCCGTCATTGTTAATTTTGGCCGAATCATAAGGTGTACTCCCATTAAGCTCGAGTTTTTCGAGATATATTTTTTCGGCTCGCGAATTGGTAACTTTTCCTTCGATAATGAAGTTATTATTGGAACATGCAAAAAGCAATAACCCTATAAGTGTAATTAAATATAATCTCATCGTTTTCTATTTTCATTTTATCAGGCTAAAATAGCAATTAATGATCACGTGAAACCGAGTATAACATTTTTTAACGAAACAAACACCTATTAATATTGTGTTCAGAATGAATCTCCTTTTCCAATAAATTCAAAAGTCTCTTGTTTGTGCAAAATAGTTACTTTTGCAGCTAAAAAGTAAAAAGCACGTATTTTGGAAATACATCATCACATAAATCATTTTTCGGCAAAAAAAAGCATTATTACAATCGGTACTTTTGATGGAGTACACTTAGGCCATCAAATGCTTATTCGCCAAATGAATTCTCTTGCTAAAAACGTAAACGGGCAAAGTGTTCTGTTTACTTTTTATCCACACCCACGCCTGGTTTTGTCAAACAAACACCAAAATTTACGCCTCATAACCACTCTTGACGAAAAAATTATACAACTCGAAAAAGCCGGTGTCGATCATTTAATTGTTTTCCCTTTCGACAAGCAATTTTCGGAACTGACGTATACCGATTTTATCGAAAACATTTTACTCAAAAAATTAAACTTACATACCCTGTTTGTTGGATACGACCATAAGCTGGGACGAAATCGCGAAGGTACTTACCAAAACATTTTAGCCCTGGCCAACAAAAAACAATTTAATGTTGAAAAAACCGACACATTTACATTAAACAACAAAAAAATCAGCTCATCGAAAATTCGAGATGCTTTACAAAACGGACATATCGAGAAAGCCAATCAATACTTAGGTTATACATTTCAGATTAGAGGCAAAGTTACCCGGGGAAATCAAATCGGACAAAAAATTGGATACCCCACTGCAAATATCGAGGCAAACGATATTCATAAACTCATACCCCAAATGGGAGTATATGCTGCAAGTGCTACAATTAACAATACATGTTACAACGGAATGCTCAACATTGGATATCGGCCTACCATAAACACAAATGCCGATAAGCGAACCATCGAATTGCATGTATTCAATTTCAACAGCAACTTATATCAAAAAGATATTACTGTATTTTTACATAAAAAAATACGCGACGAGATAAAATTTGCAAACCTTGATGAATTAAAAAATCAGTTAAAAACTGACGAAAAACAAATAAAAAATATTCTGCAATAATTTTTTTCATAGAATATTCTTTTCAAATGTTTTTCTACAAATAGGAAAACACACATCAAACGCATTCGAACAAGCTATTCAATTAACAATAGCATAAAAATAAACCCATTATAAACTAAACATTTTCATTACAATGTGTATTGTATTATCTTTGCAGGCCAATAAAAGAATCATATATAGTAAATAATAAAAATATGGAATATAAAATAGCAGATATCGGGTTAGCCGAATATGGACGAAAAGAGATAGAGATAGCCGAAAGAGAAATGCCGGGTTTGATGTCGTTGCGCGAGAAATACGGAAAAGATAAACCATTAAAAGGTGCACGCATAATGGGATCGTTGCACATGACAATTCAAACTGCCGTACTTATTGAAACCCTGGTTGAACTGGGAGCCAATGTACGTTGGGCAAGTTGCAATATTTTTTCGACACAAGATCATGCAGCAGCAGCCATAGCTCAAGCCGGAGTACCTGTATTTGCATGGAAAGGCGAAACTTTGGCCGAATATTGGTGGTGCACCGAACAAGCACTTGATTTTGGCAACGGACAAGGTCCAACGTTAATTGTTGACGATGGTGGCGATGCTACGCTAATGGTACACTTGGGATATCAGGCCGAAAACGACGCATCGATACTGGATGCCGAAACAGACGCACAAGACGAAATTGAGCTTTTTGCCGCACTGAAACGTAAACTCGAAGCAAATCCACAACACTGGCACAACATTGCGAAAGAAATAAAAGGTGTTTCTGAAGAAACAACAACAGGAGTACACCGTCTTTACCAAATGCTCGACGAAGGAAAATTGCTTTTCCCGGCCATTAACGTTAACGATTCGGTTACAAAATCAAAATTTGATAATTTATACGGATGCCGCGAGAGCCTTGCCGACGGAATTAAGCGTGCTACCGATGTAATGATTGCCGGTAAAGTTGTAGTAGTTGCCGGATACGGCGATGTAGGTAAAGGCTGTGCAAAGTCGATGCGTGGGTACGGTGCTCGGATTATTGTTACCGAAATTGACCCGATTTGTGCATTACAGGCTGCCATGGAAGGCTTCGAAGTAAAAACTATGGAAGAAGCTCTTGACGAAGGAAACATTTTTGTTACAACTACCGGAAACAAAGATGTTATTACCGCCGAACACATGGCAAACATGAAAGACCAGGCAATTGTATGTAACATTGGCCACTTTGACAACGAAATTCAAGTAAGCAAACTCGAAAAATGGGATGGTATTAAAAAGATTAATATCAAACCTCAGGTTGATAAATACGTATACCCCGACGGACATGCAATATTCCTTTTGGCCGAAGGCCGACTAGTAAACCTGGGATGTGCCACAGGCCACCCATCGTTTGTAATGAGCAATTCGTTTACTAACCAAACATTGGCTCAAATTGAACTTTTTACAAAAAATTACGAATTAGGTGTTTACATGCTACCAAAACATCTCGACGAAGAAGTAGCCCGCCTGCACCTTGAACAAATTGGAGTAAAACTCACAAAACTCAGCTCCGAACAAGCTAAATACCTGGGCGTTCCGGTTAACGGCCCATTCAAATCGGAACATTACAGATATTAATAAATACTCAATATAAAAAATGGCTGCATCGATAGTATAGCAGCCATTTTTTTTTCGTAAACATCCATTTTACAAAAAGCCCCTAAAAGTAAACAAACAATTAAGTATGTAAAATAATACAAGTATTGTTTACTGTCGATTTTTTTTATAAATTATGCATTTATATTTTTGCCTTTGGCAAAACCTAAAATCAACATTTAATGACAACACAACGAATACTCATAATGGCTGCAATAGCTATTGTAAGCTACTTTGCAGGCATAACAGCCCTCCGGTTTATATTTAAACGTTCGATAATGTTTACCATTTCAAAATTTATGCTCATACTTATTGTACTTGTAAGTATCGACATGTCGTTGGTTGGACAATGGGGACAAATTCATGCATTATGGGCTGTACCGTTTAATTTTGGAGCGGGTATTATATTTTTTATTATAATGAAAAAAAGAATAGCCAATCCTTTAAGTAATGCAATTAAACAAGTTGGAGACATATCGAAAGGAAACCTTGCTGTTAACATCGAAAAAACGAAAAGCAAAAACGAAGTTGGCAATTTAAACAATGCCCTTGCAGAGCTCACCGGTAAATTAAACGAAATAATTAGCGAAATTCAGATTAGTGCTGCAAACCTTACAAGCAACAGTACTCATTTAAGTACAATTTCGGAAGAAATGTCGCAGGGTGCATCAGAGCAGGCTGCAAACCTCCAGGAAGTTTCATCAACTTTTGAAGAAATATCGGCTACAATTGATCAAAATATTGACAAAGCTAAAGAAACAGGCGATATTTCAGACAACATAAAAAAAGGAGTTACTGATATGATTGATGGTTTAAAACAAACCATGGAAACCTATCAAAAAATATCGGAACATATTTTAGATGTTGACGACATTGCTTTTCAGATTAACATTTTGGCTCTTAATGCAGGTGTTGAAGCTGCACGCGCTGGAGAACACGGTAAAGGTTTTGCTATTGTTGCACGCGAAGTACGCAAATTAGCCGATACCTCAAAAGTATTAGCCAACAACATCGATGAGCTCTCTAAACTCAGCATGCTTGAAGCCGAGCAATCAGGCAAATCATTTGAAGACTTAATGCCAAAGGTTGAAATATCGAACAATCACGTACAGGATTTTGTAAAATCGAACATTGAACAAGGCAGCAGCGTAATGCAGGTAAATAATGCCATACAGCAAATGAACAGCATCACGCAGCAAAACGCATCGGCTTCGGAAGAAATGGCTGCCAATGCCGAAGAAATGGCTGCTCAGGCCGAAAGCCTTAACGAATTGGTTAAGTTTTTTATAATCAGAGCGTAAATCCATCACACAAGCAATACAAATACAGTACAGCAAATGCTTTCTGTTTAATTTAAATCCCCACACTTTCATCAACAATTTGATGCTGTTTTTATCCCGTATTTAACTATTTTTGTCGGTATGATTGATAAGGGCACAATAGACCGGATAATTGATACTGCCGATATAGTTGAGGTAGTACAAGATTTTATAACTCTTAAACGCCGTGGCGTTAATTACCTGGGTAGTTGTCCTTTTCATAACGAAAAAACTCCATCGTTTACAGTTTCACCGTCAAAACAAATTTACAAGTGCTTTGGATGCGGCAAAGGTGGTGGTTCGGTAAATTTTATTATGGAACATGAACACCTCAGTTATGTTGATGCCCTGAAATACCTTGCAAAAAAATACCATATCGAAATTGTTGACAAAGAAGAAACCCCCGAAGATGTTGCCCGCCGCAACCGTCACGAAAGTTTAATGATTGTTTCGGCATATGCACAAAAATATTTTTCGGATTTTTTGTTTAACCAAAACGAAGGCCGCAGTGTAGGCCTGAGCTATTTCAGAGAACGCGGTTTCAGAGACGATATCATACAAAAATTCCATTTAGGATACTGCCCCGGAGGAAAAGACACCTTTACACAGGCCGCAACCCGAAATGGTTATAAAATGGAGTTTCTTGAAGAAAGCGGTTTGAGCATTAAACGCGACGACTGGGTACGCGACCGATTTGCCGGCAGGGTTATATTCCCTTTCCACAACCTGGCCGGGCGTACAATTGCATTTGGCGGGCGTATACTTAAAACCGACCCCAAAGCAGCAAAATACCTTAACTCTCCCGAATCGGAAATTTATCATAAAAGCAAAGTCCTGTACGGCTTGTATTTTGCAAAAAATGCAATCTCGCGCAACAACAAATGTTTTTTGGTTGAGGGATATACCGATGTGCTTTCATTTCACCAGGCAGGAATCGAACATGTTGTAGCCTCATCAGGAACCTCGCTTACCAGTGATCAAATACGCCTCATAAAACGTTTCACACACAACATTACCATTATTTATGATGGCGACCCGGCTGGAATAAAAGCATCGCTGCGCGGAATTGATATGATTCTTGAAGAAGAAATCAATGTAAAAGTTGTTCCACTGCCCGAAGGCGAAGATCCCGACTCTTTTGCACGCTCAATGAGCTCGTCGGAACTGATGGAGTATATCGACAAAAACGAAACCGATTTTATCCGGTTTAAAACTCAACTTTTACTAAACCAAAGCCAAAACGACCCCATTGAACGTGCTCGCCTTATAAACGATATTGTAAAAACAATTTCAGTAATCCCCGATACGGTTACACGCTCGGTATATATCAAAGAGTGTAGCAATATGCTCGATATCGACGAAAATATTTTATACGACCAGGTACGAAAAATTAAATTTAAGGTATCGGAAGAAAAATTATTGCAGGAAAAACGAGACGAAATCCGACAAGCCCAAAACAAAAAGCAAGAACAACAATCGGCTCCCGAACCATCAAATCCCTGCAAAATTGAAGAAAACGCGCTGCTTCGTATCCTGCTTCGCTACTTTAATCACGAACTTTTTTCTATCGAAGACGAAGAAAAACACACAAGCCGTGTTGTAAAAGTTGGCGAATACATGCTTTCCGAAATCGAAGATGACAATCTTCAATCGGTTGATCCGGTAGTGCAAAAAATTATTGACGAATTTAAAGAACATCAATTTGAAGATTTTTTTAATCCCGAAAGGCATTTCTCGCAACATGCCGATGCTCAAATTTCGGAACTTGTAAGTGGATTATTAGTGGATAAACATACCGAAAGTAACATTTGGAAAAAAAAGGGAGCCTATACCGAAAACGAAGACGAAATACTGTATGTGCTTGTTCCTAAAATTATTGAAGAATATAAACTGCGGCAAGTAAAACTTATGATTGAACAAATGATGAAAAAAATCGAAGATATCGGGAACGACGATAACCTCGAAAAAATTCTCGAAATGCAATCAATAATCACAAACTTAAAAAAGGTAGAAAAAGAATTGTCGAAAAAACTGGGAAAAAGAGCCGTTACACGATAGTCACACACATGCAAAATTATTACTAACACAGGGTTTTTATGTGCATTTTTGCACCTTGCACAAAAATCATATCTTAAACGAACGGAGTTTATGAGAACATTAGCAATTGACAACAGCAAACAAATTGAAGAGATAATAAAAGCATGCAAAATATGTTTTTTGGGGCTAAGCGATCAAAACAACCAGCCTTATGTGATTCCTATGAACTTTGGATATCATAACAACATTATTTATCTCCACTCGGGACAATTTGGGCGTAAATGGGAAATAATGAAAATGAACCCAAAGGCATGTGTTACATTTAATGTAGGCGAAAACATTAAATACCAGGACGAGCAAGTAGCTTGTAGCTGGCGTATGCAATCAAAGTCAGTAGTAGCCACCGGCAATATTGAGTTTATTAATAATATTGACGAAAAAGAAGAAATATTACATATTTTTATGAAACAATACAGTGACAAAGCGTTCAAATTCAATACTCCTGCCGTTAAAAACGTAGGAGTTATGCGTATGAAAATTGAGAGTATTACTGCAAAAGAATTTGGAGCAAAAGCTCCAACTGCATGGGGATGATAAGAATTAATGATTTTGGAAAAAAACAAGAATAACGTACTCGTAACCGGAGCAACCGGCATGCTTGGGTCAAAGCTAATTCTTGATCTGATTAAAGACGGGAAGCATGTTTCTGCAATTTATCGAAATAAAAAACGGATCAGCACTTTTAAAAACAATATTCAATACTTTACACAAAATGCCGACTCGATTTGTAAGAAAATTCGCTGGATAAAAGCCGATATTCTGAATTACCCATCGCTACTTGAAGCCACACAAAACATACACACAGTATATCATTGCGCTGCAATTGTATCGTTTTATAAACCCCGGTCAGCATTCATGCTCGAAACAAACATTCAAGGAACAGCCAACGTAGTAAATGCCTGCCTCGAATCGGGAGTTGATCAATTATGCCATGTAAGCTCAGTGGCTGCTTTAGGTAAAAACACCAATTCACATACTGTTGACGAAAACACTCACTGGATTCCCGACACGAAGAACTCAGCGTACAGCTTAAGTAAATTTTATTCCGAAATGGAAGTATGGCGTGGCATTAACGAAGGCCTCGATGCTGTAATAGTTAACCCGTCAATAATTATTGGCCCCGGAGAATGGGAACTCGGCAGCTCGGCATTTTTCCCAAATATTTACAGGGGGCTAAAATTTTATCCGCCGGGAACAACCGGATTTGTTGATTTACGTGATGTAACATCGGCTATGCTTTTGCTTACAAACGATGAAAACCGTCGCAAAGCCTCGGCAAAACGTTTTTTACTCAATGCAAGCAATCTTAAATACAAGGATGCATTTAAACTGATTGCCCGGTCGATAAAACGCAAAGCACCTCCAATTCATGCTCATAAATTTTTAATGGCAATTGCATGGCGCATGGCCTTACTCGGCTCGTATTTTACTCGTAAAGAACCACTCATAACAAAACAAAGTATAGAAAGTGCTAATTCTGTTTCGATTTTTGACGGATCAGAAATAACACGTAGCTTTAATTTTACATATACACCTATTGAAAAAACAATTGCCGATACCGGAGAAATGTTTTTAAACTATATTAAACAAAAAAAATCAAAATAGGCACAAAAAAACAATCCCCGTTACAATGTTGTACCGGGGATTGTTTCTATCAATCGGCTATGATTTACAACCCAAAGGCTGTTTTTACTTTCTCAACATAATCAAGTTTCTCCCAGGTAAAGAGTTCAACTTCTTTTTCAAATTTGTCGAAATACTGAGTTTCGTAAACTTTTGTTACAATTTGAGGTTTTCTTCCCATATGTCCATACGATGCTGTTTCCTCATAAATTGGGTTTCTGAGTTTGAGTCGGTCTTCGATTGCTTTTGGCCGCATATCGAAAATTTCGGCAACTTTATCAGCAATCTGCTCATCACTTATTGAAACTTTCGATGTACCGTAAGTATTTACAAAAATGTTCATTGGCTTAGCCACACCAATAGCATAAGCTACCTGCACCAGTATTTCACCGGCAACACCTGCTGCAACCAGATTTTTAGCAGCATGGCGTGCTGCATATGCAGCCGAACGATCAACTTTCGAAGGATCTTTTCCGCTAAAAGCACCACCTCCGTGTGCCCCTTTACCGCCGTAGGTATCAACTATAATTTTACGGCCTGTAAGCCCGGTATCACCATGTGGCCCGCCAATTACAAATTTACCGGTAGGATTTACGTGATATATAATTTCACCATTAAACAAGGCTTTTACCTTTTGGGGAAGTTTTGCCAATACACGTGGTACAAGAATATTTATTACATCGGCTTTTATTTTTGACATCATTTGATCGTCGGCTTTAGCCTGTGCATCGGCCGATTTATCGGCAGGTTTAATAAATTCGTCGTGCTGAGTCGAAACCACAATCGTATGAACACGGGCCGGCATTCCATCATCGCCGTATTCAATGGTAACCTGCGATTTTGAATCGGGACGCAAATAGGTCATTTCTTTCCCTTCGCGCCGTATAGCAGCCAGTTCAACAAGCAACAAATGCGATAACTCGAGCGATACAGGCATGTAATTATCGGTTTCGGTACAAGCGTATCCAAACATCATCCCCTGATCGCCGGCACCTTGTTCCATTGGGTCGGTGCGTTCAACTCCCCTGTTAATATCGGGGCTTTGTTCGTGTATTGCCGACAACACGCCACACGATTCGCCATCAAAGCGATACTCAGCTTTTGTATAGCCTATGCGGTTAATCACTTCGCGCGCCACTTCTTGCACATCGATATAGGTATTGGTTTTTATTTCGCCTGCCAACACAACCTGTCCTGTGGTTACTAATGTTTCGCAGGCTACTTTCGAACTTGGATCGAAAGCCAGTATTTTATCAAGTAGTGCATCTGAAATCTGATCGGCTACTTTATCGGGGTGTCCCTCCGATACCGATTCTGAAGTAAATAAATATCCCATAATATTAATATTTACCTCCCTAACTAAGGAGGATGATTAAACTTTTATTAAATGGAATTTGTGAATTTTGAAATGCAATCGATAAAAAAGACTGAACACTTTAGCATTTTTTTGTGTGGTTGCAATCATTCACAAATCTTTCCACTGAATTATTCTGTCGCAAATATAGCACTTATTCTGTCAACCGTACAGTATTTTAAAATAAATATTCAAGCACACACTACTCTACTTCCTCAAATTCAACATATTCACCCTTGTCCTTATCAATAATCTTTTCGCCTTTGGGGTTGTATTTTATGGTTGTTTCTCCTTCTGGTGTTTTCTGATAATTCGTGCTGTTGTATGTATTCCGTTTACTGCTACCCGAAGAAACAAAAAGCTTCGAAACCCACTTTATTAAATAATAAATGAGCAAAAAAACCAACAGAAATCTAAAAATATATGCCATAAAAATATTAATCTATATAAAACACAAACTTAAAGTATAAATCGAAAACACCGACAAAGTTCTTATGAATTTTGCTGAATATTATTGCTGGTTTACGACCTAAACCCGGACTCATACCAGTATCAAAGGAATAAAAAAAAACAGATGCATCAAAATATTTGCAGTGTGCTTAGCTGATATTCAGCATAATTTAACTCTCAGGTTTGTTTTAAATACTTTGTCAAGTAAAAACCACAATAAACAACACACGATTATTGCAAAATACCATCACCAGAAAATCAATCACCAACAAAAAGTTAACTTTACATAATACTTCTATTTTTGTCGAAATATTCATTGAAAATCTACAAATAAATATTATTATTGTTTCAGGAAAATATATAGCGAACACCTGATTCAAGAAAATATGAATACAAGTTTGTACGAAACTATTACTATTGTTGAAAATTTTTCTTAATTTAGATGTTCGTAAATACTGAAGACTAATTATACACAAAGGGCTATTAAGTCCTAATTTTAGACACAATTACTGGCACTATGCAAAAGGAAAATGACTCTCTGATTTTTGTAGTTGAAGACAACCGGGTATATAACAAACTTATTGTTAGCTACCTAAAGTCAAACAACTTTACCAATGTGATGCCATTTTATTCGGGCGAAGAGGTAATTAATAATCTTTACCGAAACCCGGATATCATCATTCAGGACTTTTTACTTGATGATGGAATGAACGGTATTGATGTTCTGAAAAAAGCTAAAGAGCAAGGCAACGAAGTAGAGTTTATATTCCTTTCGGGTCAGGATAATATTGATGTTGCGATAAACACAATGAAATACGGAGCATTTGACTACATTGTAAAAGATCAAATGGCTCTTAAAAAAATGGTTAACAAGATCAATAAAATTCAATCGGTTAACAAATTAGTACAATCTAATAAGCGTTATAAGTCAGGAGTTGTTACTTTTTTCATCATTTTAGCAGTCATTATACTTGTAGTACTGGCATTAACAATTTTCTTTCCGCTTAAATAAATTTTATAAGCATTAACACCAATGATTTTCTTTTGCTGAAGTTTTGTTTGCAAAAACATAAACATCAATCGGTTATTGTACAAACAGTATCAAAACTCCCCACAAACAGCAATCGAACTTCACTTACCGCACATCGCTTACATGAAACAGAAATTTAAACAGTTCGTGCGAGTTGTCGAGATGCAACAATTCGATATAAAGTAAATATGTACCCATGGGCAAAATATTACCCGACTGATTGCTAACATCGTAAACAATTGTATTTAAATTCCCTATAAGTTCGTTATTTACCAAACGTTTAATAGGCATGCCGTGAATATTGTATACATAAACATTGGCCATATACCCGGGTTTATCGAGATAAAATTTTATTTCAATGTTGTCGTTATAATTATCTCCATTGGGTGTTACTTCGTCTGTTGATATTTCAACCTGCAAGCTCTCATCGCTCAATTCAACCTGCGAATTCGCATATCCGGGAGTTGCATAACCATACAATCCAGAGGCCGAGTGCCAGTTTGATTTATGATTTGTGTTTTGTTCAATACTTAAGCGTTCAAGCGAAACTCCCTTTGCCGACGACAACCATTGACTATGCATATCGCTACTATACGCAAACTCATCAATAATTGTAGCAGTATCGGTAAGCAGCACAACATTCCCTTCGGTGCTGTAGTATTGAGGAATTTTTTCAAGCTCAAAAACATTATCGGCATAAGGCAACGAGTAAAACTCTTCGAGTGACGAAATGCTGGTAGTAAATGCCATATACGTTTCGGGAGCAAATGCAAAATATTTACTGGCAATGGGGTAAACCGACCGCAATAAATATTCGTTGTTTCGCGATGCAAATTTTAATTCCGACAAATCAATTGTAAAACCTGAGCGATTATATAATTCAACAAAATCGACACCTCCAACAAATGGATCGAAAAGTACCTCGGTAATTACAATATCCTGAGCTTGTAATTTTTGTAACGAAAAAGGCATTGTCGCTTTATCCAGAACATTTCCACATTCGTCGGAAATATTCTGAACAGTAAGTGTATAATCTGTTCGAGCCTGCAAACCGGGGTTAATAAACAAAGTAAGTTCTGTTGTAAAAGAAGTGTAATTTACCGAGTCAATTTCGTTATGATGAATAAAATAATGAGCAATATTTACAGCAGATGTATAATCAAGGCTTTCGGTAAAAGTTATCTCAATTTCATTTTCCGATATTGCTTTTGCACCTATAAGTTGAGGTGGATCAACATCAGGGTTTGTACCTGCTACTGAATTTTCCTTTCCGGGAGTTCCTCCATCAATATTTTCGCTTGTTACCCAATTGCCGGGTTGGTTGCAAAATCTCTCGGTATCGATTCGTTCAAGGCTAAACCCACCCGAGCTCTTTTCTGAATTGCTGTGCCATTGATCAGAGTAAATTAACTCATCAATAATAAGCGAGTCGGCTGAGAGCAATGCGATGTAAGCCCCTCCAACCAACAAATTCGGGAAGCCGGTAAGTCCAATCACATTATCTGCAATAAACTCCTGAGTAAAATCAGTGTTACTCATCACCAGATATTGCCCCGGCACAATAACTTTTTGAGGTATGGCACTTAGTTTATCGCGCACTTGTAAAAACATGTTTTGGAGCTGAATATTTTTATCCGAGCGGTTATATATTTCGACATACTCATAAGCAGGTAATGCCGGCGGAGCAGGATTTACATCAGGCATAATTTCGGAAATAAGCAAATCGAAAGGTTCAGGAGGCAATACATTACAAAAAACAAACGAAGTTTGCTCTTGCACCGCACCTTCGATATCGCGAACTTGCCCGGCAGTTATTTCCAGCACAGTATCGGTAACCGATGCTGTTGTTATTGTATATTCTGTATCCGACAGTGCTTTAATATCAACCACATTAACTGAATTTTGCCGGCCGGTTTTAATCGAAATATTCGATTTCGAAACAGTTGAGGAGATTACTGGCTCGTTAAATTTTACAACAAATGTGTTTAAGTCAACAGTATAAGCATCAACAATAAAAGGAGGAGAATTTTTAGCGGAAATCAGAAAATTATCGAACCACAACTGCCCCGAGCGGGTAACTGAATAATTAAAAACAAGCGACATTTTTTCTAAACGATTGATTTCGGAATCATAAAAACCCATACAATCCGAAAAAAGTGAATTCAGATTTGTAGCACAAACACTCCACTGGCCGTAGGCTTTTCGCAATACATCAATTTTTACAACATCACCCGAGTCCCAATCAAGCAGAGTATTGCCAAGCATTTGAGTTACTTGCCCATTTGCAATTTTCCATGCCGATAATAAATCGCTTGTTCCACTTGCGTTAACACCAATGGCATAACCATCATTGGTATCGTTGGTAAACCGAAGATAAAACGAATTTGAGCCTGAAGGATCCCAGTCACCATTTTTCAATGTAAACGAAAAGAAATAATCTTTTTCGTTAAGCATAAACAATGTATCGTTTGTACTAAGCACCGATTCTCCTCCTTCGGTTTGCTCATTATGTTTCATCGAAAAATCTCCATCAATTGGATAATAATCAGACCTATGCCAATGCTGATCGGTTTTCCATTTCGACAATAAAAAATTCTCAAAATCATCGGTCCATATTTTTTGAACATTCTCAAAAACAAGCACTGTGCTATCGGCAGAATCAACAACATTTTGATTATTGAACACCGAATAGTGAACATATCCCGAAGTATTGAGCAAAATTTTCCAATGATAAATCCCTTCTGCTGAATAATGAAAATCAAGCACTGCAAAATCGCCTGATAAATCTAAAGCAAACAAACTATCGGTAATAATTTGCTGATTAGCATTAAGCACTTTTGCCTGCAGGTTAATCGTATCGCCTACAAAAGCGGCTAATTCGGTTTGAGCTATTTGTATAAATGCAGGCTCTAAATCAGCAGCTTCAACAGCTTCAATAGTCACATTATCTGCCCATACTTTATCGTTGGCATATTGCGAACTCATACGCAACAATACCTTAACATTTTGTGCTTTTATACTTTTTGTTTCGAGAGTTTGTTCACCCCAATTACCAAAAACGCTGCTTTTTTGATTAAAAACCAGAGTATCTGAATTGTCAACGATACAAAATGCATTAATGTATTTTTTTTCCGAATCATTACCACTGCCGGTTTCTCCGGTTTCGACCGAAATATTTACAGCAAAAAAATCAGCAACACCAATAAGCTCCGAAATCCAAACAGCTTCGCCTCCACAATCGAGAGCTTCGAACCTGCCTCCAAAAGTACTCACGGTTTTTACATAGTCATTTTGATTGTTGAAAGTACAATTTTGTACATCAAGCTGCCATAAAACATTTTCGATATCGGAAGTACCATTTCCTAAACTGTCGGCAGAATATCCTTTGTCAGGAATATCGAAAGATTCAGTCCATATAATTTGCGAAAAAGCATTTTTCGTTAACAATAAAGTAAGAATAAAAGCAAATATTCGAATAAATTGGCACATGATGTTCGTTTTCAGAAGTAATGTATAAATTTGTGTGTTGAAAATTATAAAAATCAAAACAGATAAACGTATAATCAACAAAAAAATAAACAAAGATTATGAAAGTTGCTATTGTTGGAGCAAGTGGAGCTGTAGGACAAGAGTTCCTGCGAGTATTGGATGAGCAGAATTTTCCGCTCGACGAATTGGTATTGTTTGGATCATCGCGTAGTGCAGGAAATGTATACGAGTTTAGAGGGAAAAAACTCACAGTAAAAGAATTAAAACACGGCGATGATTTTAAGGATATTGATATTGCTTTAACATCGGCTGGAGCAGGTATTTCGAAAGAATTTGCACCAACCATAACAAAACATGGTGCAATAATGATCGACAACTCAAGTGCTTTCAGATACGACGACGAGGTACCTTTGGTTGTACCCGAAGTAAATGCCGAAGATGCACGAAACAGGCCACGCAATATTATTGCAAACCCTAACTGCTCAACCATTCAAATGGTTGTTGCCCTAAAACCCATACACGATTTATCGAAAATTACCCGGGTACATTGTGCTACATACCAGGCAGCCAGCGGCGCCGGGGCACAAGGCATTGCCGAACTCGAAACTCAAATAAAACAAGTTGCCAACGGAGAAAAAACTCAACCCAATAAATTTCCGTACCAGTTAGCAATGAATATTATTCCTCATATTGATGTGTTTCTTGATAACGATTACACAAAAGAGGAAATGAAAATGAATTGGGAAACCAAAAAGATAATGCATACCGAAGCCGAAGTTTCGGCCACATGTGTACGCATACCTGTTGCCAGAGCCCATTCGGAAGCAATTTGGGTTGAAACCGAAAACGAATTACAGATTGACGATGTTAAAAAAGCCATGAGTAAATTCGAAGGCATAACAATTCTTGATAATCCTGCCGAAAAACAATATCCTATGCCTCTTTTTGTTTCGGGAAAAGACGATGTGTATGTTGGCCGTATTCGTAAAGACATTGGATCAAAGGGCATCACATTTTGGTGTGTAGGCGATCAAATTAAAAAAGGAGCTGCACTCAATGCCGTACAAATAGCCAAATGGCTTATTGCCAATGGCGAAGTGAAATAATTAACATAATTGAATTGATTCCATCAAGAGGATATCTGTATAAGGTATCCTCTCTTTTTTTATCAGAAAAGATCGAATTGAGCTAAAATACAATCATAAAACAACTCTTCATCAATACACGAAGCCTGTTTTACCCTGCTCCCCAGCGAAGCCCTATAAATATTTCCCATTGATGTACCCCTGAGTTCAACTTTAATTGCCTTCGACTCGAACTGAAACAAGCCGGGCATACCCAAATAAACCGACGGCATTAATGCTCCCAGATAACACTCTTTCTTTTGCTCGTAACAAGGCTTTAATATCAAATGAGCAAACTCACTTAAGCGCTTCTCTTTGTTGATTTCTAAATGATACATTAAGTAATTGTCGACCGGATACTGAGTAACCGAATCGAGAGGAAATAACACCATTGGAATATTAAAGTTCAACAACTTATCGGCAGCCTGCGGATGCCAGAAAAAATTCCACTCAGCACTCCCGTCATGATCGGGTGCCACCACATTACCATCGGTTAGAAAAGCACCTGCAACCCACAAAATTTTCTCAATCTTTTCACTCACTTCGGGATAACGTTCAATTGTAGCTGTCAGGTTTGCTGCCGATCCTGTCGAAATAACAACTGTTTTTTCTTCGTTTTCAAGAATTTTTTCTGCAGTAAAATCCGCCGCATCAATCGAACGAACCTTCGACATATCGGCCTTTAAATCGAGTAACTCCTTTGCACGTAGCAATTCCGAATAACTTTGGGTATAACTTGCAGGATATTCATTAACTGCAGCTATATCACTTTGCACAACTTCAATCTGATGAGCGCAAAAAAGATCAAGTATTTTTAAAATAATCTGAACAGATAACTCAGCATCGCAACATCCGGGAGTTAATGCTATTCCGGTTAATGTATATTTATCGAGCGTGAGTATCGACATTAAAGCTATATAATCGTCAACTGTACCATTACAGTCGAAGAAAACAGGTTTTTGGAGTTTTTTAATCGATTTGTTTTTCATCAGAAAATCTATTCTATTACAAAAATAGAAATATTATTAAATTATAAAAGAAACATTAAAAAAGCTTTGAATTTAATTATAAAAAAAGCGAACTATCAACCAAAGCCTTTAATTGAGCAACAAAATAACTAAATCAACACAATGCTTCTCAATTAATACAATACATCGCTGAAATTCTGCTAATTAGCAAAAAATAACGATTTTTCAATTTGTTTTTCTATTTTTGCAAACTGAAATAAAATGTAAAATTGTTAACGAATATTATGGCAACAACATCAGATATCAAAAACGGATTGTGTATCGAATTAAACGATCAGCTTTTTTC